>JAHFGF010000152.1 GCA_023247595.1 Candidatus Omnitrophota bacterium | reverse complement strand
AAGCCGGTTCAGCTCCTGAGTTTTCAAAGATATCCCAGGTATCCGCTAAAGGCATATATAAACTAAAAAAATTGCGTATACTCCTATCTAATCTCCTTTTTACATCCGCATCCGGAACATGATGCCCGCCTTGTTTAACCCGTTGCTTAATCCGTTCTTTAGCAAGCTGCAAACTTGGTATCCATAAAAAAAAATATGAACTGAATATCCCTTCGACTTTGCTTCTTCAATGAGTTTGATGTACGTCTTGCCAGCCAAAGTTGTTTCAAACGCAAAATCATCTCTATGGCTCATAAAACGATCGATCTCATTGAGCAACAATTTTCCTGCTTTAATACTTGCCGCCGCGGGAGAAAATGGCGCGATTCCCATCGCTATCAAATCTGCATTCACAAAATTAGAGCATTGTGCATAGTGCGGTAAAAACTCTTTGGCAAAAGTGGTCTTTCCGGCGCCATTAGGACCAGCAATAATATAAAGTTTTGGCATATGTTTAGTCTAACACGACGATAAGCAAAAACAAGAAAACCTCAGTAACTTTCTTGCCAGCAGTCTAAAAGGCATTGACTAAATTTCGTTTATAAATTCGACAATGCTTTTGGATGGGACTTGTTTTTTCTGCGGCGGTAAGCGATGACAATAATCAGCACAATAACATAGATACATAATCCAAAAACCAGCCCCACGACGGCATAACCTGCGAGCAATGGTTTTAGAATGGTCCAAGACGACCCGTCCGTAAATTTCTGCCAGGACATATGCTCAAAAAGCAATTTTGCGTCTGAATAAATCTGCTGCCAATTGGTTCCCGTTAAAAAACCACCAATTTTAATGGCCAGGGCAAACGTGACGATACTAAACCACGTGTTCGTCAAAACACTTCCAGCCAGCGCCGCGGCACGATTGACGCGAAAGAGATAGGCCATCACAACCGAAGCGATCGGACCAGCGCCGGGAATAATTCCCAAAAAGACGCCGACCGCAAATCCTCCGGCAATTTTATGCGGCGAATCATTAATGCCGATGATCTTCAAATAAATGTCTTTAAAAAATACTTTTATGTTCATCAATATCCATTACGACCACCTCACCCCGGGGGTGCGGAGGGGTTATTAAGCATGGCTAATCCCGCCAGAATGTCATCGCGCCAGGGATGCTGCATATAGGTTGAGGTGATGTTGATCCATTCATCCAGACGGGCTGATTCAATGACCATGCCGGCGCGATTGAATCCAAACTGAAAAACTTTTGCATGCGGGTCAATCAACACCCCTCCTGTCGGGTCATGAATACCCGGAAAAATTTTAGCGCAAATGAGCGTCTTTGCATCGATGCCTTTTTCCCGCAAAACAAAGGCAATTCTGGATGCAATGATATCTTCTTCCTGCCTAAGCCACGCAGTGTTGGTCATGATTTGCTTTTCAATCGTCATAGGCGTATGGTTTCAACTTAGCTTGTGTGATCGTAAAAACCCCACTGGTCTTATTAAACTTAAAAAACAATACCTCATATTCCGCGTTCGATCCCATCAACGACGTCGTAATTTCTCAAAAAACCAACCACAGAACATGCCTGCGCTCGCCCAAAACAAAAGATATGATACAACTGATACGCCTACCGCATTTTTCATCGATGGAAAAAACATCTTAATAGGTTCACTTAATAAATAAATTGAAACTAAAAATACATAACCCACGACATCACAAACAACCGAGTGTCTGACGTTCGCATTACAAACAGGATTCCAGTTGCAATGTTTGGCTAATAAAAAGACGGAAACAATAAAGAAAACTATTCCAATCATGATGCCAATCGCAGCTCTTACAAGAAAACGCCATTTATTCATATCAAAAAGGGGCCTGGCACCTTTATTTAAATGCTCTCTTTCCTCTCAACAGCCGGTGATACGACACGGCAAAACGGTGGGCCTCGTCGCGGATACGCTGCAAGAGACGCAGGCCTAAAGAGTCTTTCGAAAGGATAATTGAATTGCGCCGACCAGGGACAAAGACCTCTTCCTCGCGTTTGGCCAAGGAGATAAGAGGAATGACCACATCGAGTTTCTTTAATTCTTCGGATGCGGCTGACAATTGGCCCTTGCCCCCGTCCACAATGATAAGATCAGGAAAAATGGCCTGTTCGTTTTTCAGCCGCGTGTATCGGCGGCGAATAACCTCGGCCATCATTTTAAAATCATCAATGCCGTCGACCATTTTGATTTTAAACCGGCGGTAATTCGCCTTATCCGGCCGGCCGTTTAAAAATGAAACCATGGAGCCAACCGCCTGCTGGCCCATGGTATTGGAAATATCAAAACATTCAATCCTCGCCGGAGCCCTGGCAAGGCCAATGGCACGCTCCAACTGTTCAGCTTCCTTAAAATAATTCACATCCATCGTGGATGAGTACAAAGCGCCGATGGCACGAATTTGATCGCGCGTTTTTGCGGCCATTTCATATTGCCTGTCCTGGGCATAACGCTCCATATCGGCATGAAGGCTTTTAAGAAGCTCATCTTTCTTTCCTTCCAGAATAAACGACACCCGACGGATATTGCGCTGGTATTCTTCCGCGCTGATTTTGCCGATACACGGCGCGTCGCATAAACCAATGTGATAATCCAGGCACGCTTTATTAGGAATGGGGTCACAGCCGCGGAAATGGAAAATCTTGCGGATGATGACCAGCGCCTCGCGGATTAACGCCGGACTGGTATATGGACCGTAATGTTCGGCCTTAACTTTTTTTGCCTTCTGGGAATTGAGCCGGACGACTGATATCAGCGGATAGGTTTCTTTGGTCACCTGAATGTGCGGATATGTTTTGCTGTCTTTGAGTTCAATATTATATTTAGGCTGATGTTTTTTAATGAGCGACGCTTCCAGAATAAGCGCCTCGGCTTCACTGGCGGTGTTGATATGTTCGATCGCATCGATGACCGAAACCAGAAGGCTCGTTTTATAACTGCCCGTGTCTTTTCGAAAATACGACTGCACGCGTTTTCGCAAAGACACAGCTTTCCCGACGTAGACAATAGCGCCGTTCTTATCTTTCATCAGGTATACACCGCTGGTGAGCGGCAGCGATTGGATTGTTTGGTTGATGTTCATTTGTTGGATTGTTGTTGATGGTTGATGGACGATAGAAGATTGAAGATGGAAAATAGAGAGGGGAAAAGAGAAAGAAAAAAAGAGAAAAAATACCGGAAAAAATATTAAAGTTTGAGTTTTGAAAAAATTCTATACGCTCTGCCGATCTTATTTTCAAAACTTTTTCATCCTTTTTCTACCTTCCCCCGTCTATCTTCCATCTTCTATCAACCATCCCCCATCACCTGCCCCCTATTTCTCTTCCCCTTTTAACACCTTCGTATCAACCCACTGCCACAGCACAACGGCGGGTTCTATTCTAAAAATCCAGGCGGTTCCCAAAAAACTTACCATTCCAATCAATATCGTTACGCCCAATTTAACCCACGCGTTTTCTATCGGAATTGTGTTGTATGTTCTAAGCGTGATGACAGCTAAAACAAGAAGCGGAACGGTCATTCTCCAAAAAAAATCCACCATCACGCCGAGCAGGCCGCCGATTTTTCTATGCAATATAAAGAGCAGTAAACAAAAACTGACAATCCCGGAAAGGCTGCTGGCGAGCGCGATACCGCTGACTTTCAAAGGGTACATCAGGATAAAATTAAGGATCAAATTTAAGACCAGGCAAAAACCGGCAACTTTAACCGGTGTCCGTGTGTCTTGAAGCGCGTGAAAAACACTGACGGTTATTTTCATCCCGCCGAATGCCCAAAGGCCGATGGCGCTATAACCTAAGGCTCCCGCCGTAATGGCGGTTGAATACGGATCAAACTGTCCTCGTTCAAACACAACACGGATAATAGGAACAGCCAAAATCATGGCTATAACACCTGACGGCAAAAGCAAAAACAAAATATTTCTCAGGGAAAAAATAACCGTCGAGCGAAGCCCGTCCATGTCATTTTTGGCCGCGTAACCGGAAAGTGTCGGCAAAGCGGCTGAGGCTAAGGCCACACCGAAAATACCCAGGGGAAATTGAATGATGCGGTTGGAATAATAAATCGCCGAAATACCACCCGCGCCGACAATGCTTGAAAGCGACGCGCAAAACGTATCAACAAAAAG
>JAHFGF010000151.1 GCA_023247595.1 Candidatus Omnitrophota bacterium | reverse complement strand
AAATGGCTTAAAGTCGCCGGCTACGAGGTTTTGGAAGCTTGGGACGGGAGGATGGGGCTTGAAATAACCAAGCGTGAAAAGCCCGATTTGGTTTTGCTCGATATCCTGATGCCGGCCATGGATGGTAAAGAATTTGTCAGGTGCCTGCGGAAAGATTCGCAAATCAAAGATATTCCGGTTATTTTTATTACGGTCTGTATTGATCTTGAAAAAGATAAAGGCCATGAGACCATTGATGTGGATGGCGTTGAGTATCCTGGTTTTGCCAAGCCGCTGCATAATGCCCGCCTGTTAAGCCTTATTCGAAAAACTCTCAACCGACGGGCTAATGAGCCTGATGATAGTGACTCCGCTGACCATACCGAACCATGAAGTTTAAAAAAACTGCTTCATTTGTTTTACACTGTTTGATTGTGTTTCCTGCCGTTGGTTTTGCCTCAGAAGCCGCAGATGTGATTACCAAAATCTTTGAACAAAAATCCGACGCTGTTGTCTTGATTGCGGTCGCCTCATCTGAAGGGGATAAGATCGGCAGCGGATTTTTTATCAGCCGCGATGGTAAATTGGTCACCAATTACCATTTGATCAAGGGAGCTAATAAAGTTTTGGTCAAAATGAAAAATGGCATTGCCTTTGTTCCAACCGCCGTCATTAATTTGGATCCTGCCAAGGATATTGCCATCATAAAGATTGACCGGGCAACGCCCAAATATTTTGCGATGGGAAATAGCAATTCCGTGAATATTGGTCAACGGGTATGCTCCATTGGCAATCCTCAGGGGCTGGAAAGTACGGTT
Source organism: Candidatus Omnitrophota bacterium (assembly GCA_023247595.1). The sequence continues at coordinate 3,384 of JAHFGF010000151.1, read as the reverse complement.
GCCGACGGTTTAATCAGTTCCATTCGCGTCGATGGTTTGGGGATGAAGGTTTTTCAGATCAGCGTGCCTTTGTCGCAAGGTTCAAGCGGAGGACCGTTAATCGATCTTAACGGAGAAGTGGTCGGAATTACAACCGCCAGCCTGACTTCAGGGGAGAATTTAAATTTCGCGGTTCCAATTAATTATGTCCGCATACTGCTTAAAAAACCGTTTGACTCCAGCCGCGTTCGTCCTGAACCTTGGCAGATCAGGCAGCGTCAGCCTGTGCCGATAATCTATCAACCAGTTTGGGACAATCAATACCTCGTTCAAAAAGGGGATTCGCTTTATAAAATTGCCCGGAAATTTAAAACTAAAGTTAAGACGTTAATCGAGATTAATCATCTTAAAGGCCAAAAAATCTTACCCGGCCAAATATTAAAAATCCCCAAGGCCAATCACGTGCCTTAAACAGAATTACTTCCATTCGACGCGAATTGTTTGGCCTTCAGGTATAACATCCAATACGATTTTTTGATTTATGATCCGCGCGGAGATTTCTTTGGCGTTTGTTACGTCAAAGGCTTTGAGGGAATTGGGTTTTTGGTCGGCGGGAAAGTTGATGAGAATGGTTAGGGGCTGGTTAAAAATTGTTTTGTCTAAATTGTTTTTAACGGAAAATTCGGCTGAATTGGATGTTGATTTCAGTATGGTAAGTTCTGTTTCTTTGACTTCCTTTAAATATTTATAAACATCAATAAATCGTCCTACCCAGATTTTATCGGAATTTTGTTTGAGATATTCAAGCTGATCAGCCAGCAAATTTTTTGTGATTGCCTTAAAACTTTTTTTAATAGTGGGTGTAAAAAGGCCATGGCATTGGGGAATGAGCCATAAGCGGCGGTTCATGGCAATGTCAATCAAGATTCTGGCTGTGGGAATCGAAAAGCGTTTGCCTCCATAAATCGGAATGCAGATGCGCGGATATACTTGATGCAGGGTGTCATGGTCACGCGCCACCAGGTGGTCTTGTTCTATATATTTGATTAGTTCAGGTGTATCTTCGTCTTGCGGAAAAACGAATGTGGACGGCGCCATGCCGATTTTTTTTGATATTAATTGAAAGCTGTCTTTGGCTTCAACGCGCAAATCATCGTCTGAGAGTCCGGGAAGAGGCCTGTGAGTCATGCCGTGATTGGCGATTTCATGGCCATTGTCTTTAGCCTTACGCCAAGCGCTCCAGCTGGCACGAAAATCAGTGTTTTTGACTTCGGGGGTAACTCCGGGATTAATTGCGACCGTCGTGTGAAAGCCGTATTTTTCAAACATGGGAAGAATCTCCGTGCTGATGGAAGGTTCCCCGTCATCAAAAACGAAACTGACCGCGCATAGTTTATTGTCCTTAAATGGCGCGATGGTAATTGTCTGGGAAGATTCTGCTGTATGGAGCGGGGGCGTTTCTTTTAGAAAAGTATTAAGATTGCTGATGATCTGATTGCTGTCGGACAGGTTGCGTCCTGATTTCTCCAGCCATTGATAGGCCATATCTTCTTTATCAATGGAAATCAACGTTTTCATTAACAAGATATAGGCCATGGGATCATACGGTTCAATGCCAATAACCGTTATAAATTTTTCAATAGCTGTCTTGACGTCTTTGCGTTGCAGTGCCGCAATGCCATTTTCAACTTCAACGATAACCAATTTGTTTAATTTAAGTAAGGTAGGCTTTATCGCGACCGCTCGAGGGTCGGGGGTTTCCGGTGTGGCGGGGTTGGTGTCGTATTCACAATAACTAGAAGAAGAAAATAATAAAAAGACACACAAGAAGAATGAAAAGATGATGGGTTTGATGCTCTTTGACATTTTTTCCTGAGAAGTAATTTTTCACATACTAACAACGTTTCTCATGAATACAAGAAATAACGACAAATTCAAAAGGAATAAGCAGTTGCGCGGTCTTTAATTGTCGTTATAATACAAACGATAAAATTCTAAGGAAAGGAATATTTATGAAAAAAATTCTATGGTCTTCTTGTTTGATGGCAGTATTGTTGACAGGTTATGGGTGCGCGGCAGTTTTGATAGGAGCCGGTGTCGCGGGCGGAGTCGCGATTAGCGAAGATACGGCGAAGTTGGAGGTTGATACCAGCTTTAACCGGGCCTGGAGCGTCACGTATGACACCATTAAAAAAATGGGCGCCATCAATACGCAGGATAAAACTTCCGGAAAAATTGAAGCGAATGTTGACGACATAAAAATAGAAGCTAAAGTGATTCCCATTACAGCTCAGACGGTTCGTATTGAAGTAAAAGCCAGAAAAAATCTCCTGCCTAAGATGGATATGGCGATGAATATTATTAACAGGATTAATAGTAAGTTTTAATTAACAATATTTGTAATTTTAATCAAAGATCCTTTCGTCTGGTATTTCGAGAGGATCTTTTGGTTTTAAAATATTCTTGCTCCGAGATATGAGTGCCTATATAATAAAAACTCATTTGGCGCTTTTTAAGTAAGGAGGACGTTATGGGTGCGATTCATTTAACAGAGAAAAATTTTGAACAGGAAGTTTTGAAATCTAATCTTCCTGTTTTGGTGGACTTTTGGGCTCAATGGTGCAGTCCTTGCCGTGCGATTGCGCCTATTATCGAGGAGTTAGCCGTAGAGCTGCAGGGAAAAATGAAGGTGGCCAAAGTGGATGTGGATGAGGCGCAAAATTTGGCTATCGACTATGAGGTGAGTTCTATTCCGACTCTGATGATTTTTAAGAACGGAAAAGCGGTTGATCAAGTGCTGGGAGCGATGCCGAAGCCTCAGCTTTTAGCTAAAATTCAACCCCATTTATAAAAGGTCCCCAGAGTCCCGGGTTCCCGGTTTCCCAGTCTAACGAAGACTGGGTGCCGGGGGCAGGGGTATCCAAAGGAGTTAATGTTCATGTTGCTCGAAATGTGTAAAGCCAAAATTTCAAACGCCCGCATCACTGCCTGCGAACTGCATTATGAAGGCAGTATTACAATTGACGCCACCATCCTTGATGGATCCGGTATCCTGCCGTTTGAGAAGGTTCAGGTTGTGAATTTAAATAACGGCAACAGACTGGAAACCTATGTGATCGCAGGCAAGCCCGGTTCCGGAGTGGTCTGTCTGAATGGACCAGCTGCCCGTCAGGGTTATGTCGGCGACCGCGTTCACATCATCAGCTACGCGTTCATGGACCCAAAAGAAGCCAAGGGTTTTGAAGCGAAAGTTATCAAACTCGATGAACACAATTCTATTAAAAATTAGGACGTATGGCGATTCCTGCCTACGTAAAAAATCCAAAGCCATTAAGGACGTCGGGCCCAGTGAGCGTTTTTTAATCAATGCCATGATTGAAACCATGCGCTCGCACAAAGGGATTG
>JAHFGF010000150.1 GCA_023247595.1 Candidatus Omnitrophota bacterium | reverse complement strand
ACCGTTTCACGATTCACGAACGACGTTTCACTTTTTTCCATTCTGTAAAAACCCATTCCCATGCCGCCTGAGTTTATACATTCCAGAATCAGCTTTAAGCGCTTTAACCAATTGCGCCCGCGTTTTCATGCGCCAGGGGTCATAGACAATGGAAAAATTCCGGCCGCCGGAAAGTTCCCGACCTTCCTTGCGCAGCCATTCAATGCATTCAAAGATTTCTTCAATGCTGGTGCCGTTTTTGGTATCCACAAATGTCTTTGTTTCAGCAAATTTCCGACGGGCAACGGCATTGGATTTCAGCACTTGATCATGGATTTTAGTTTTAGTCCAGCCGGGGCCGACGATAAAAACATTCAGGTCTTTATTTTCCGCGTCCAGATATTCGCTCATTTTGGTGAGGATGATTTTCGAAACCGCGTAAGCAGTTATATCAACAACCGCGTTATTGGCCCCTCCGCCGGCAAAAAAAACCACATCGCTTTTGGCCTTTTTATTTCGTAACGGATACAACGCATGAAGAACCCGCAGCTGTTCAAGCGCGTTAATATGCACATTGCTAATCCAGTCATCCGCCTTGCATTCAAAAAACGGCTGAGCCGGTAAAAGATATCCTACGCAGGAAACAAACGCGTCCCAAGTGATTTTTTGATTTTTAACGTCCTGACAAAACTTTTTAATGCTCTGCGGTTTTGAAAAATCACAGGCCAGAAGCCGGCAATTTTTTTGGCCCACCAGAGGCTCAACATGTTTTTTGGTCCGATAGGAACCAATAACCCGATGCCCCTGGGCCAAATATTGTTTGGCCATGTACAGCCCGATGTCGCTGCTTATCGAAAGCATGAGGATTGTTTTGTTCTTACCACTAACCACTGACCACTGACCACTTTCTAATACGGCCCCTTAAAACTATCCACCACCTGTAAATTGGGAATATCAATGCCCGGTTCTTTTCCCATCACCGCATAAACGGAGGTGACGATATCTTTATACGACGGGAAAAAGACATCTTCCAGCGCTTTCGATACCGGCGACGGGCATTCCGGAAAACCAATGCGTTTAACCGGAGCTTTGAGCGCCTGCGGAATATTTTCCGCGACAACGGCCGCCACTTCCGCCGAGAAACCGCAGCGCAGCCAGCTGGTGTCCGCGCAGATTAATCGTCCGGTTTTTTTAACAGAATCAAGAATGCTCTGTTCATCCAGCGGCTGGATGGTCACGGGGTCAACAACTTCCACTTCAATGCCGTCACGGCCCAAAACTTCGGCGGCCTTGAGCGATTCAAAAACCATGAGCGATGACGCGACGATCGTCACATCTTTTCCTTCTCTGACCACATTGGCTTTGCCAAAAGAAACTGTAAACGGTTCCTGCGGCACAGAGGCTTTGATGTCGTAAAGCGAGCGATGTTCTAAAATCACAACCGGGCAATCCACTTTTAAACTTTGAAGGATGATTCCTTTGATGTCGTAGGCATTCGACGGCATGGCCACAACCAAACCGGGAAAATGGGCGAACATCGACTGGATGCTTTGCGAATGCGTCGGGCCCTGCCCCCAGCCTTTGCCGATGATGCCGCGCGTCACAAACGGCACCGATGTTTTTCCGTTATAAGTATATTTCCATTTGGCCGCGTTGTTGATCATTTGATCAAGCGCCAAAAACATAAAATCATTGCGGGCGTGAACGAGCACCGGACGTTTGCCGTTTAACGCGGCGCCAATGGCGACACCGGTTAAGGCGCCTTCGGAGGCCGGCGTATCAAACACGCGGGATTTGCCGAATTTTTCAAACGCCGCGCGCGTTGTCCCGAAAATGCCTTTGTAATCATCGACGCCTAACCCGAAAATAAAAACATTCGGGTCCTGTTCCATTCCCTGAACAAGGGCTTCAGCGATCGCTTGGGCGTAAGTGATTTGTCGGTTCATAATTTAAGGTGCCTAAGATTCCAAGCAACCCAGATTTTTCTGGGACACTGGGGACTAATACACATGTTCCGTCATGGAAAGCGGATCCGGCCATGGGCTTTTGAGCGCGCGTTGATACGCGTCGTCAGCGGCTTTCGACCACTTGTCTTCTTCTTCAGCAATTTGTGTGGTCGTCATCAATCGCTCATTGACCAGCTCTTTGGATAATCTTTTAATCGGACATTTGGCTGCCCAATCATCCACTTCTTCCTTGGTGCGATAGCCGCGGTCGTAATCGTACAATGGCCCGACGTGTTCACGGACGCGGTACGTCAAACATTCCACAAAAAACGGCATGCGGCAGTAACGGATGTATTTAATGGCCGTCCGCAAAGTTTCGTAGACTTTGACCGCGTCGTTGCCGTCTACCTGTTCCGTCGGGAATTCCTGAAAACGGACGCGCTCAAAAATCGGCGACAGCGGTTGACGCACGGATAACGGCGAATGGGTTGAATACAAATTATTCTCGCAGACAAAAAGGACTGGAAGTTTTTTGGTCACGGCAAAATTAACGCTCTCGGCAAAAATGCCTTCTTCCACAGTGGCATCGCCGAATACAGCGGCAGCAATGTGCTTTTTCTGATCCATCTCAAACGACATAGCCGCCCCGACCGCAACAGGAATGGTGGCGCCTAAAATGGGAGATGAAAAAATTCCAGCTGAAGGATCGGTCAAATGCGCTGACCCGGCCCGTCCGGCGCTGATGCCTGTTGCCCTGCCGCAAAGTTCAGCAAAAAATCCGTCGTAATCTCCGCCCTTGGCCAAATAGGCCGCGTGGCAGCGATGTCCTGTAAAAACCTGATCTTCTTTAAGTAAAGCCAACGATAACGCCGCCGCAACTGCCTCTTGTCCGATGGATAAATGCGTCGGCGTGCGCATCATCTGGTCGCGGGAATAGACCTCGACGATTTTTTCCTCCGCCTTGCGGATTTTAAGCATGACAGATAATAATTCTTTTTTGATGTCGTTCATATAAATCCCATAAGGACGAAGTTATCCCGCCCCTATTTTAAATCCACCGCTTGTCCGTCAAAACCTTTGGTTTTGACGGGATCTCGTCCATTAAAACTTGCTAACAAATTTTGATGGACGGACATAGTTTTAATATTGTAATACCGCATATCCGACATGGAATCGTTAATTTTCCCTTGCTCAAAAGCCGCCTTCAAATCTCTGACCGCCTCATCAATGGTATGCTTCGGACGAAAACCCAATTCCCGTTCAATTTTCTGCGAAGAAATATGATACGACCGGTTATCATTGGTCGGTTCAACAACAATCTTGATGTCGGTCATTCCTAAATTTCGTTTAACAATATCGGCAATGTGGCTGACCGTGTGGTTTTCATAACCGACATTATAAATCTTTCCGGCAATTTTCTCATCCGGCCATTTGAGCGCCTCAAGATAAAAATCCGTCATGTCTTCGATATGCAGGTTCGGCCGTTTCTGTCCGCCGCCGAAAACTTTAATGACGCGGTTATTGACGGCGTGATTGGTTAAAATATTAACTGTCAAATCCAGCCTCAACCGCGGAGAATAACCGCAGACCGTTGCCGGGCGAACGATCAAACAAACAAATTCGTTGGTCTGTTCTTTTAAAAGGACTTCTTCACACAAGGCTTTGAATTTAGAATAATCGGTGAGCGGCTCAAGAGGGACATCTTCCGTCACATTCGGCATGTCTTTGACGCCATAAACGCTGGAGCTCGACGCGTAAATAAAGCGTTTCACATGATTCTCTTTTGCGATTTGAACGAGCGGAAGAAACGCGTCGTAATTAATTGATTTTCCCAAGGAAGGATTTAATTCATAACTGGGATCATTGGAAATGCAGGCCAGATGAATGACCGCGTCCACCCCTGCCAATTCTTTTTTTAATAACGCCGCATCACGGATATCGCCCTTGATTTCAATTAAATCCGCATTGGGTTTTGCGCCACTTAAAACATCGTGGCCATACAAATACAAATCAACCACTTTGACACGATAGCCTGCTTTAAGTAATTTTGGAATCAGCACAGCGCCGACATATCCGGCGCCGCCGGTCACTAAAACTGTTTTTATTTGATCGATTGTCGGCATAAATTTGCCACTTTCTCCGGTGAAATATAATCCATGCAAAATTTATCAAATTTACAAAACGGCAGATAACACGGCATATGCGGGCACTTAAGCGTGGAAGGCACAACTTCAACGCCGGGAACGCCCCGCATACGCTC
>JAHFGF010000149.1 GCA_023247595.1 Candidatus Omnitrophota bacterium | reverse complement strand
ACGCGGGCTTCCTTGGGATCATGCAGATTGCAGGTGATATAACCGACTTCCCCGGGTCCGAGTTCTTTGACCTGAACGGCAACAGGAGAAAAAACCCCAACTTCCTCGACGGTAAAATCCTTGACCACGTTCATCATGCGGATACGGGTCGTCGGCTTAATCGATCCATCCAAAACCCGGATATAAACGATGATGCCTTTATAAATGTCATACTTCATGTCAAAGATCAGCGCTTTTAGCGGGGCACTCTCGTCACCTTCCGGCGGCGGAATATAGTCGACGATCTTCTCAAACAAACCTTCGATGTTAATTCCTTCCTTAGCGGAAACGAGCACCATATTTTCTTCTCTGAACTTAAAAATTTCCGTTAACTGCTTTTTAACATCGTCGATATCAATGTTAGCAATGTCGATTTTGTTGATGACCGGAAGGATTTCGAGATTGTTTTCAATGGCCAGATAATTATTGGCAATGGTTTGAGATTCAACACCCTGCGAGGCATCAACGAGCAAAAGCGCACCTTCACAAGCGCGCAGGGACTTTTCCACCTCATAAGAAAAATCCACATGGCCGGGAGTATCAATGAGATTAAAGACATAAGTTTTGCCGTCTTTAGCCTTGTAATCCAGACGGACTGCAGAGGCCTTGATGGTAATGCCGCGCTCACGTTCGAGGTCCATGTCATCAAGCATTTGATTACGGAATTTTCGCTCATCAATAGCTCCGGTAAAAAGCATCAGCCTGTCGGCCAAGGTTGATTTTCCGTGATCGATATGCGCAATGATGGAAAAATTGCGTATAAGCGTTCTATCCATAGCTCTTCTTATCTTTTGATAAATTCCAGTATTTTCAGGGCGGTCTTCTCAACGGTCAAGCCGGTGGAATCAATGATGATCATGTCCGATGATTTTTTAAGCGGGCCGACGGCCCGGCTCTGGTCTTTTAAATCACGTTCTTTAATATCTCTGCGTAATTGTTCTTCATCAAACACTTTGCCCTGTTCTTTGAGTTCTTTAATTCTGCGCCGGCAGCGCTCTTCAATATCCGCGTCCAGATAAAACTTATACGTAGCATCCGGAAAAACCACGGTTCCTAAATCTCTTCCTTCACCGACTAGAGATCTGGCCTTTCCAAAGGCTTTTTGCCAGCCGACAAGAATTTCTCTCACCTTGCCCGCGCGGGCGGCATAAAAAGTATTGTTGGTTACTTCCAAAGACCGAATCGCGTCACCCACATTCTGGCCGTCTAAAGTGAGCGCGAGCCCCCCTTGACCGTCGTCGATAAAATCAATCTTGGTTTGAAGGGCAATCTTCTCGAGCTCATCTTCATTTTCTAAATCAGCTTTTAAACGCAAAGCCTTGAGGGTTACCGCACGGTACATGGCCCCGGTGTCTAAATAAGAAATGCCGAGCAATTTCGCTAATTGCTTAGCGACCGTACTTTTGCCTGCACCGGCAGGACCATCCAGTGTGATGATTAAATTCTTGGACATGCCTAGATTTTCTCAATTCGCTCACGGGCAGTCTTTGCCTGCGTGAATATTTCTGTGAGCGCCTGCTGATCCGCGTCAACAATCGCTTTACGGATCAGGCCCAGCACTTTGGCATACTCATCGACGGCTTTGAGGATATTTTTATTATTCGACGTGCAGATATCATTCCACATCTTGGGATCGGAACCGGCAACCCGCGTTGTGTCGCGCAGGCTCTGAGTTGAATAGGAAAAGAATTGCTCCGGAATAGATTTGACCAGTGAATAGGCCATCAAGTGAGGCAAATGGCTGATGCAGGCTAAAATTTCATCATGTTCTGATGGAGACATGAATTTGACATTGGCCCCTAATTGCGACCACAGATGCTTGACCTTCTCTTTGGCCAGACGGTTCGTTCTTTCCGTCGGGGTCATGATGCAGGTGGTCTGCTGAAATAAATCCGCGCTGGCATTCTGAGGGCCGCTTTTTTCTGAACCGGCCAAAGGATGCGAACCGACAAACAAAAAAGACGGATGGAGATTTTTCTGGGCTTGGTCAACAATCAACGCTTTCGTACTGCCCACATCCGTTACAATGGCGCCGCGCCGGGCGTGCGCATTTAAAATTGGAAAGGCTTCAACAATCGCGTGGACCGGCGCAGACAAAATGATAAGCTCCGCGTCTCTAAGCCCTTCTTTGATATCTTTAGTGCCGGAATGAATCGCTCCCTGCTTAATAGCCGTTTCAATGGTCGCGTCTTTTCGGGCCACGCCGACAATCTCACGGGCCAAGTTTTTCTTTTTCATGGCCAGCGCCATTGACGCGCCGATAAGACCAACTCCTACGATTGTCACTTTTCTAAAAAGTTCTCTACGAAACACGTGCGGATCCTCTCGTTGGGAATATATTTTGCAAAGACAGATTTTAACCCGCCCCTGCGGTTACAATTCTCTACCGACCGCCTGGGCCACGACTTTCAATTCTTTCATCATGGCTTCAAATTTCTTGGGCAAAAGAGACTGAGCGCCGTCGGAAAGCGCCTCTTCAGGATTCTCATGGACTTCAATCATGAGCCCATTGGCGCCGGCGGCAACCGCGGCTTTGGCCCCGCTTGAAACAAGATTCCAAACACCCGTTCCGTGGCTGGGATCAACGATAATGGGTAAGTGTGACAACTGTTGAACCATCGGGACCGCGTTGATATCCAACGTATTGCGGTAAGCTGTTTCGTAAGTGCGGATTCCCCGTTCGCAGAAGATCACATTGAAATTACCGCTGGCTAAAATATATTCGGCAGACATCAACCATTCCTTGATGGTCGCGCTAATACCGCGTTTGAGCAGAACCGGTTTGCGGGTCGCTCCGATTTCTTTAAGCAGAGAAAAATTCTGCATGTTACGCGCGCCAAGCTGGAAAATATCCACATACTTCGCGACTAATTCCACCTGACGGGTATCCATAACTTCAGTGATCGTTGCGATACGCAATTCTCCGGCGACATCGCGCATGATCTTAAGGCCTTCCTCGCCCATACCCTGAAAATCATATGGAGACGTTCGAGGTTTATACGCGCCGCCGCGTAAAATGTTGGCGCCGGCCGCCTTGACTTTCTTGGCAACGGAACGAAATTCTTCCAAGCCTTCTACCGAACACGGTCCGGCCATGACAACGAGCTTTTTTCCGCCGATGGTAACGTCATCATTAATTTTAATAATCGTATTTTCTTTTTTGAATTCACGGGAAACCAATTTATACGGCGCCAAAACCGGCATGACCTGCTCAACACCCGGAAAAACCTCCAGCGGTGTCACGCGCAAAACATCTTCAGGTCCGATAAATCCAATGACCGTACGCTCCACGCCACGGGAAATGTGTGCCTTTAACCCAAGGGCTTGTGCTTTATCCACAATATGTTTAACCTGTTCTTCGGTTGCATCTTTTTTGAGTATGACGATCATAAACACCCCTTTGCGTAAAACGTATTGAATGGATGCGTCCTTTGCGCATCTTTCAAAAAACGCCTCTATGATTATCCTTTGTTTAACGCCTCTTTTAAACCTTTGACCAAAATCCGGTTTTCCTGTTCGGAACCAATTGTGACGCGTATATAATTTTTAAGCCCCCAGGCATTCATGTCGCGGATGATGATTCCTTTTTTCAACAAGGCCTTGGCCACGACGGAACTGTCTTGTTCGACTTTAAGCAAAATAAAATTGGTGAAACTTTGTTCATAACGAATACCCAATGACTCAAAATTTTTATACAAATAGGCGCGCTGTTTCTCAACGGATTTTGAAATACCCCGGTAATATGCCTTATCTTTCAGACACGCGACAGCCGCGGCTTGGGCCAGGGAATTCACGTTAAACGGTTCACGCAATCTGTTTAAATGATCAATGATTTGTGAATCCGCAACCCCATAACCGACGCGCAAACCGGCAAGGCCATACATTTTCGAAAATGTCCGCGTCACAATGACGTTAGGATTTGATTTAAGCAAATCGATTCCGTCCGGATAATCTTTCTCATGAACATACTCAAAGTAAGCCTCATCAATAAAAACCACAATATCCCGACGGACTTGGGAGACAAACTGTGCAAGCGCATCTCTTGGAATATAGGTTCCCGCTGGATTATCGGGATTGCCGATAAAAATAATTTTTGTCTTGGCTGTTATCGCGCGCTTCATTTCAACAAGATCATATTGAAAATCT
>JAHFGF010000021.1 GCA_023247595.1 Candidatus Omnitrophota bacterium | reverse complement strand
CCAAAAAGGCGTAACTCGGACATTGCGTGGGAATCGAATAAAACAAATTGCGGGAATCAACGCCGTTGGCCTCGATGTAACTGACGAACTCATCTTTCGTGAATCCGGCCTTCGGACGCACGATGATGGAAAACGCGTGCGGCCCCAACTTCTCGCCTTTGTCTTCCTGCAGCGTAATGAAATATTTCTCAAACTTTTTAAAACCTTTAATCAGATGAAGCACGTTACGCCGGCGCTTCTCTAAAATCTGATGAAAGATTTTGATATTGCCAAGCCCGACGGAAGCTTCAAGCTCATTCATCTTGGCGGAAAAACCGATTCTCTTGAACGTAAACTTCCCCTCAATGCCGTGATTGCGCAAAGAACGCAAAGCCTCGGCCATCTTCTCATTATTTGTAATCGCGATGCCGCCTTCGATGGTTGTGATGATATGCGCGGCATATAAACTAAAACACGCGATGTCTCCGATCGCGCCAATTTTTTTTCCTTTATATTCAGCGCCGTGCGCCTCGGCCGCGTCCTCGATCACAAACAGTTTGTGTTTCTTGGCGATTTTCATGACCGCGTCCATATCCGCCGGCTTACCCATCAAATGCACGGGCATAATCGCCCGCGTGCGGGACGTGATCGCGCGTTCAATCAGTTCCGGGTCAATGTTGAGCGTCTCGCGTTTGACGTCGACAAATACCGGTTTAAATCCCGCCTGAAAAACTGAATTACCAGTGGCCACAAAAGTCAGGGCCGGAACAATGATTTCATCCCCGCGCTTGGCGCCGAAATCATAAAGCGCCGCGCACGCCAAAGCATCCGCATCCGTGCCGCTTGATACAGCGATGCCGTATTTGACGCCGAAAAGGGCAGCGAATTTTTCTTCAAACTCTTTGACGCATTTGCCCTTGGTGACCCAGCCGGAATCAATGACTTCGTTAATGAGCTTGCGCGCATCCGCAGTGATAGACACTGTGCCAAAAGGCACTTTGAACTTTGCTTTTTGAGATTCGTTACCGTGAGTAATTTTCACAACCGGCCCTTTCAAAAATCTTTCAGAAACCTTCCGCACCCCCGGGGTGCGGAGAGGTCATTTTACAGGTTGAAGCCAAATTTTGAAATGTTCCGCCGGGAACATGTACGTATAGAAACGTTCGTAATTCATCGCTCTCGCGTTGAACAATTTATGAAGCCCAAAATTACGGAACCTGCGGTGAAACGAAATCTCGCGCTTAATAAGCTTAAATTTCTTGCCCGTGCGCCAGGTTTTTTCATCGGTCAAATATCCGTCGAAAGCGAAATAATTGAAATACAATTTATGATCTGGCGTCTTGGCGCACCACGAGGAATGATGCGGAACCTCAATATACACCGTCCCGTCCGTCCGGCAGATGCGGTGTAGCTCGCCCATCACCGCGTAAAGGTCGTTGAGATGCTCAAGCACATGATGGCACACAACTTCTTTGAACTGGTTATCCTTAAACGGCCAGGGAATGACATGAAGGTCATGGACAACGTCGGGTTTATGCTCCGGGTCGATGTCAACGGTGATCGCGTCCGGCTGGGGCTTGCCCGCGCTTCCCAAAACCAATTTTTCTTTGCGTACGTCTACTCCCATAATTTTCTCATCTGGTCAAGCGCTTGTTTAAGACGCTCCGGCGTTCCGATATCATGAAACGACTTATCTGTCACGTATCCGCAAAAACCTTTGTTGATAATCGACGGAAAAAACTCTTTTTCCAAAGAAAATTTATTGGCCGCCGGCAATTCTTTTTTAAAATCATCACGGAAACAATAAATCCCGGTATTCACATAGGTCAAATTGCTGGTCGGTACTTTTTCCTGAAAAGCCGTCACGCATCCAGCGTCATCTAAAAGAACGCTTCCGTAATCTTGACCGTCCTGCATTTTTGCCAAAGCCACTGTGGCGCTGGATTGATACGCGATATGCAGATCCAGCATGGTTTCAAATTCAACAGGACAAAACGAATCTCCGTTTAATACAAAAAAATTTTCAGTCCTGACCTTTTCCCAGGCTTTCTTGACAGCGCCTCCGGTTCCCAACGGCTCGGTTTCACGCGAAAACTCAATGGTCATATCGCTGAAACGGCCGCGGTAATGCGCCTCCACATCGTCGGCCTTATACCCCGTCGCCAGAATTACCCGCTGCCCGCCCTGGGCTTTGATAAATTTAATCAACAAATCAAGGAACGGCTCATCTCCGACAGAAGCCATGACCTTCTGGGATTCACCGACGACCGAACGCAACCGAGTGCCCTGTCCGCCGCAGAGGATTATAAAATCAGTATTCATAGCTTTAACATAAAGTAAGAAGTAGGTAGTAAGGAGTAAGTAGAAGAAATTTAGAAAATCATGTCGTGTTAAAAAAATTAAAAACGTTCGAATGAATTTATTTATTGTTTTTTCCTTCTACTTACTCCTTACTACCTACTGTTTACTATAAAATTGACATTTAACGAACAACTCCGCTATTCGGCTGATAAAAAATAATCTGGCTTCCTAAATTTTCAAACCGAAACGGAACTTCCAGCAAATTTTTAAAACGTTCACGCACTTTGGCTTGATTCTGCGGTTCCACAAAAAAAAGAATGAACCCGCCTCCGCCGGCTCCGAGCAATTTTCCTCCCAAAGCGCCTGCGCCTTTAGCTGCCTCATATAACTCATCAATATATGGTGTCGCAATTTTATCCGACAGGCCTCGCTTAATTTTCCAGGCCTCATCTAACATAAAACCGAACCGGCGCAGGTCATTGGCATTTAAAACGTTTACCGCTTCCTGGACCATGTTATACATGGTTTGAAGTTCTTTTTTCTTGTTGGGAATGTTGCTGATTTGATGCGCGGCGATTTCCGACGCTGTTCTTGAAAACCCGGTAAAAAACATCATCAGATGATTTTGCAGACGTTCAACTGTTTCCGGCACGACCGTCACTTGGCGGGATAATAAATGATTGCTTCCACCGAACTCAATGTAATTAAAGCCGCCATAAGCCGCCAGCATCTGATCTTGGCAGCCGACGTTTTCTTTAATCATTTCCTGTTCCACATAAATCGCTTCTTTGGCCAGACGCTCTTTGGAAGGCATGACCCCTTTTAAGGCATACAGGCTGTTGAGCAACCCGACGGTAAACGAGGAGCTCGAACCCAATCCGGTGCGCGCGGGTAAATCGCCGTCGTGATGGATTTCAATCCCATCCTGAATATTTAAAAAACGTAGCACTTCCCTGACCGAAGGATGATCAATCTCATCAATCGTGCGCGTGTGTTCCATTTTGGAATAAATGATGCGGGATTTGTGCTCAAAAAACGGAGGCAGATAACGGCAGGTGATGTAGCAATATTTATCAATGGTTGTGGCCAGAACCGCGCCTTTGTTTTCGTTGTACCAGCCCGGATAATCCGTACCACCTCCGAAAAAAGAAACGCGAAACGGTGTGCGGGAAATGATCATATCAGTTCTGTACGGACGGCGTTACCCCGCCCCTACGTTCTCCAAAATTCTGCGTTTTAATTTAATCTCTGTAGATTTAACCGTCTCATCAACCGCCACCTGTCCAAATTTTTCCTTAAGCAGCGCCAAGAAATTCGGATGCGTATGATAGGTCATCCAGGCCTTATCACGAAACGCTAAAACTTCTTGTGCAGAAACATATTTGGTCGGCAACGGCTGGGCTTCATACGAATGCTGGGAAAATCCCGTATACGTTTCAGGTAGTTTCCAGCCCGCCTTTTTGGCCTGCCCGTACAACGGACTGCCTGGATAAGCCATGGCGGAATAAAAATTTGCCTCCTCGGTATTCATCTCAATGGCCAAATCCAGCGTCGTCTGCATGCTGGCATGATCATCTTCCGGCAGACCAAAAATGTAGTTAGCAATCACATTGATGCCGTGGCTGCGGATTTTTCTGACCACATCGCGGATATCCACGTCTTCAAACCGGCCTTTGGTCACGTCTTTACGCACGCGCGTGTTTCCGCTTTCGATGCCGAGCGCGAGCCAATTAACACCAGCTTTCTTTAATGTTTCCAGATACTGCTCTTTGACCGTATCGACACGGGAATAACACCAAATATTAAATCGATAGCCCCGTTCAATGATCATCTGACAGATTTTCATGAAATGATTTTGGTTCAACACAAAAAGCTCATCCGCGATTTTGATATTGGTAATTCCTTGCGCGGCCAGAAAGTCAAATTCCTTAATGATATGTTCGGGATCCCAAAAACGGAACACGGCGCTTCCGTCGGAATATTCATTTTCCTGACGGTTGATGATGTTGATCATGCAAAAGGAACATTTCATCGGGCAGCCGAGGCTCGTATACAGCGCGGCAAAAGGCTGGCGTTTCGATTGATTGGGATAGGAATGCCACAGCGCGGTCCGGTAATTTTTAAGCGGAAGTTTATCCCACGCGATGCCCGGCAGTTCAAGCGGTAAATCCTGCTTAGCGACAATGGGCGATGGGCTGTTTAAAACAACCTGCCCGTCCCGTCGGAATCCCAGACCGGCAACTTTTTCAAGATGATTGACCAGATCGGTCTTTAAAAGATTTGAAATTGTGTAAACGCCTTCGTTCTGACAGACGAAATCAATACTGGCATGATGCTGCAAAACTTCTTTCGGCAGCGCAGCCACATGGCCGCCTACAAATAAAATCTTCGATTCCGGGGAAATTTTCTTAAGCTCATCAACAAGCGCAACAGCGCCGGACATATTTTGAGAACTGGCAGATGGCTGCTGGCCGTACACCACAAAGCAAACCAATCGCGCAGAGTATTCCTTGATCTTGCGCGCGGAATCCTCTTCAGAAAGATGCAGCGCTTCACAATCTAAAATGTCGGCAGAGAAACCGCTTTTGAGGCAATGGTTGGTCAGCATCCCCGCCCAGATCGGCGGTTCAATGGCGGAGAAATCCTTGGCCAGATCCTGATAAATCCGTCGGGACGCGTTGGGGTGGATGAAGAGGATGTCGAGTTGCTTAGCCATGAGACCTCGAGGGAACACAGGAGCACAAGAGCACAAGTACACATGAACACATAGGCGCATGTGACCTGTGTACCTGTGTACCTGTGTACTTGTGTACCCTAAATATTCGCATACTGATTCCTCTTAATAATCTTATACGCCTTAATAAGTTCCGAAATGCCTTTGGTCAGGCTCACGTCGGGCTTAAAACCTGTTTTCTCAATCTTCTCATTGGAAACAATATAATCCCTCTTATCAGGATCCTCGCCGATGGTTGCTTCCACAAAATAGAAATCAGGGATCTGCTTCTTAATTTCTTGGCAAAGTTCCAGCTTGCTTAAGTTGGCGTCGCTTAAACCAACGTTATACGGCTGGTTTTTCATTTTCTCGAAATTATTTATGGAATGCATAAACGCCTTGGAAATATCACGCACATGAATATAGTTGCGCTTGAAATGAGCTTCAAAAAGCACGACAAAACGATCGTGGACTGCCCGGTAGGTAAAATCATTGACCAATAAATCCAGGCGCATGCGGGGCGAAACACCAAACGCTGTTGCCAAACGCAGTGTAATCCCGTGACCGGAATTTAAAATGGCCTCTTCGGCCTGAACCTTGAGCTTGCCGTACAATGAAATCGGACGCAGCGGCGTTTGTTCATCGCAAAATTTCCCTTTTTCTCCGATCCCATAACCGCTGTTGGTCGTCGGAAAAACAATCATCTGATTCTTGCTGGTCATTTTTAGCATCACATCAATGGCGTCAAACAAAATGGTTTGAGCGCCGATGGGATCCTGATTGCATAACGGAGCGCCGGTTAAACAGGCCAAAGGAAAGATAGCATCGGCATCTTTCACGCATTTTTCCATCAACGTTTTATTGCGGACGTCTCCCCGAATTACGGTTAGATGATCGTCCAGACAGCAGTCCAGCAAGGAAGTTTGATTGTACATAAAGTTATCCAATGCCGTAACCTTATGCCCTGCCTTTAAGAGTATCGGTGTTAACACAGAACCGATATATCCGCCCGCACCCGTGACTAAAATATTCATTTACGACTCCCGTCTACAAACATGATTATTATTTCTTAACTTTAACCCAAACTTTTGTGCAACCAGGGTAGATATAAAATCAAAACAGGAATTAAAAAACCCATGAACACCGAAATCCAAACGACAGCGGCGTGGCCAAATTTAAAAGCTAAAATAATTCCCATGGCCAGGTTTAACATCAGCCCAATGGTCATAATAACAATTAAAATTTGAAACAACACCGATGCCTTCGGCCGAAAGTCATCCGTCTCATAACGCTGATGTTTGTGAACCTGTGCTAAAGCCTCTATAACTGCCGGAGGTTGATAACCATTCTTTTTCTTTTCATGCAATTCAAAAGTCTGCAACACTCCCGTAAGCATAAAAAAAACCAATAGTGGAGTAATGAAACATCCCGAATACAAATGGATAGACCTGACAATTTTAATATCCATCGGACTTCACTTGTTTCGAATACCAAGCGCATGTTTCAGTAATTCCCTCGGTTAAAGCCTTTTTCGGCTTCCATCCCAAGGATGTGATGCGTTTATTATTTAGAAGTTTGCGCATCGCCCCGTCCGGTTTGGAACTATCAAAAACAATTTTTCCTTTAAACTTAAAAACTTTCGCAATCTGTTTAGACAAATCATAAATAGAAACATCGTGCCCGACACCCAGATTAATAATTTGAGAATCTTGATAATGCCTCATCAGAAACACTGAACCGGATACAAAATCATCCGTAAATATAAATTCTCTGCGGGGTTTTCCGCTGCCCCAAACCACGACTTCTTTTTGGCCGGTCTTAACCGCATGGTGAAATTTTGAAATTAACGCGCCCATGACATGGGCTGTTGCCACATCCGTATCACTGCCGGGGCCGTAGACAGTTGACGGAACTGCGACGATGGCTTTAAACCCATATTGGCGGTTATATGTTTGGCATAATTTCATCCCGGCAATCTTTGCGACCGCGTATGGTTCGCTGGAATCTTCCAGTTTACCCGTTAAAAAACTTTCTTCCGCGATTGGCTGCTTTGCTTCTTTGGGATACGCGCAGGATGCGCCATAATACAACAACTTCTTAACGCCGGTTTTAAAGGCCGCGTGGATCACATGATTCTGGCACTGCAGATTTTCATAGATAAACTGCGCTGCGAATTTTTGATTGGCCACAATCCCGCCGGAGCGGATGGAACCCAAAAAAACATATTCCGGTTTATACTTCTTGAAGAAATTTTCAACCGAGGCCTGCTTTAAAAAATCAATTTTCAAAGAACTGCTGGAATAAACACGCGCATACTTATTGGATTTAAAATACTGCCTAAGGGAATTTTCCACAGCGTCCGAATGACCGACGATAAGGATGCGCGATTTTTTGTTCATATAATCTGTAGGGGCGGGTTTAAAACCCGCCCCTACGCTTTTCTATTTCTGCTGATAATAATTACCGTGCTCAATTAACATTGTCGAACGATTGTCAGAACGCTCAAGCGCGTTTTTGTATGCCGGAAAAATATCTTCGGGTTCATTTAATTCAACCACTTCAATTGAGTGAAACATTTTTCGAAAGGCTTCAGCATAATTACCGACATGCTGATGCCCTGGATGAACCGGCGAATCCGGGCCGGCCGCCACACGGATCAAAACTTTCGGCAGCCATTGATTGGAACTAATGGCAGGAATTTTATCCAGCATATTGGCCATGTCACCGGCGGCCAAGAGCAGAAAATTCTGCCGCGGATAAACAGAAACCGGCACATAACCGTCCAAAGCAAGACCAATAGTAAACTGCATTTGAAAACTTTCATTAATCGGCATTTCGAGACAACGCTCTTTGGGGCAATCCCGCAAAGTTTGGAACATAAACGTCCCCGGCCCGGCCACTGTTTGCCCGACGAAAATTGTCTTCGGCTGCTGGGCTAACCATTCCATTGTCCGTTTAAGCTCGTCAAAATACTTCATAAAACCTCTCTCAACTCAGAATTTAATTAATTTACCTAAACCAGAATGTGGATATCCATTGGTGTATTTAAAATAAATAATGTTCTTCTCGTATTTGGTGCCCTTAAACCATGGTTCCGGACGGCCCCAGGTCGCGCGGGTGTCGGTCATGACGCTCACTCCGTTGTCGCAAACAATAAACGTCGCCGGTAAATCAAAATTATAAATATACTTAATGGCCTCATGAAAAATTCCGGTTTCGGCCGACATATCGCCGCAAAACAAATAAACACGGCCTTTTTTATTCTGATTCTTTAAAGACCAGGCAACACCAGCCGCTGTTCCCATCAAACTGCCGACAATACCTGAACAGAGCACTTTATATTTTGGAAAACAAAGCGAAATACTTTTTCCGTCGACAATGGCCTGCTTTAATTCTTCACGAGGAACGCCTTTTAACAAGGCTAGTTCATGAGAATCCCAGAAGCCGAAAACATAATCATCGGGACCGATGGCATTTTCTTTAAAAATTCTAATCAGTTCATCTTCCCGCCCAGCCCTTAAATGAACTGGTGCACGGATAACGCCGGTGGCAAATATCTCGGCGATCTCCTGCTCGAATTTAACGATGTCTTCTTTAGTGATCATATCAGCGGTTAGCGTTGAGCGGTTAGCGTTGAGTTGGGCCTAAACACCAAACGCTAGACGCTATAACCTTTCTTTAAACCAATCAATTGTTTCCCTTAAACCCTGTTCCAGCGGCACTTTGGGTTCCCATTTTAATTTGGTTCGGGCTAGCGTAATATCAGGACGGCGCTGCTGCGGATCATCTTTTGGCAGGGGCTCATAAATGATTTTGCTTTTGCTCCCGGTAAAATTCTGAACCATTTTAGCGAATTCCAAAATTGTAAACTCCCTCGGGTTTCCGATATTAATAGGCCCTGTTTCCTTGGAGAATAACAATTTCAAAATTCCATTGATGAGATCGGAATAGTAACAAAACGACCTGGTCTGGTTGCCCTTGCCGTAAACCGTCAAGGACTTACCATGCAAAGCCTGGTCAATAAAATTCGGAACAACCCGGCCGTCTTTGATGCGCATGCGCGGGCCATAGGTATTAAAAATCCTGACAATTTTCGTATCGATTTTATGTTCCCGATGATAGGCCAAAGTTATCGCCTCGGAAAACCGTTTGGCTTCGTCATAAACACCGCGCGGCCCAATCGGATTGACATGCCCCCAATAAGTTTCCTTCTGAGGATGCTCCAGCGGGTCTCCATAAACTTCCGACGTGGATGCCATCAGAAAGGTTGCTTTCTTGGCCTTGGCCAACCCTAAGGCATTGTGCGTTCCTAAGGATCCTACTTTGAGGGTCGGGATGGGATGATTCAAATAATCAACCGGGCTCGCTGGAGACGCGAAATGAAGAATATAATCAACCGGACCGGAAATCTTGATTTCTTTGGAAACATCGTGCTTAACAAAGGTAAAATCTTTATTTCTTTTGTGCTGATCGATATTTCTAAGATTTCCGGTGATTAAATTATCAACCGCAAAAACCTTGAAATTTTCTTCAACAAAAAAATCGCACAAATGGCTGCCCAAAAAACCAGCGCCTCCGGTTACGACCGCAACTTTCTTTCGAGAACTCATATCAACCTTTCCTAAAACTTATAATTAAAACCGCACAATATTCTTGGCTGCTTTTCCTTTATAGACATTTCGGATATCAAAAACCAATTTGGCATGCTTGGCGATAAGGGCGTAATCAACCGCTGTATGATCAACAGCCACCAAAACGCAGTCGTACTTCTTAATATTTTCCGGCGTAATCGCAACCGACTTCATATTCAGCCCTTCGATGGCCAGATACGAAACAATTGGGTCATGATAATCCACCACTGCTTTTGATTTGTTTAAAAGATTGATCAAATTCAGAGACGGCGACTTGCGAAGATCCTTAACATCCCGTTTGTAGGTCGCGCCCAAAACAAGCAGTTTAGCGCCCTTCAATGATTTCTTCCGGCTGACAAGCACGCTGGCCAAGCATTTGATGGCGTAAGCCGGCATGTTGTTATTGGTATCAGCTGAAAGTTTAATATACTTAGAACTAAAACCATACTGCTTGGCTTTCCAATAGAGGTACAACGGGTCATCCGGAATACAATGCCCGCCGACGCCGAGCCCCGGATAAAAAGCCATAAAACCAAACGGTTTGGTCTTGGCCGCGTCAATAACTTCCCAGACATCGATGTTTAATTTATGGCACATCATGGCCACTTCATTGATCCATCCGATGTTGATGATGCGAAAAGAATTTTCCAGCAGCTTAGCCATTTCCGCCGCGCGGGCGCAGGATAAGAGATGAACTTCTTTGATGATCTGATTATAAAGAAGTTTTGTTAATTCCCCGCATTTGGGCGTGATGCCGCCGACTAATTTAGGGATACGGGTGACATCAAAATGCTTGTTGCCCGGGTCAATGCGTTCCGGCGAGAACGATGCGTAAAAATCACGGCCGACTTTGCAGTTATTCAGCTCCAAAACAGGCTTGATCATTTCTTCCGTCGTTCCAGGATAAGTCGTACTCTCAAGAACAATGAGCTGGCCTTTCTTTAAATTCTGCGCCACATCTTTAACCGCGCTGACGATATAAGAAATATCCGGCGTATATTTTCGGCGCAACGGCGTCGGCACGCAAATGATGATAGCATCCGCCTGTCCCAGCACATCGGAACTGGTCCCGGCAGAAAATTTGCCGTTTTTAATCACTTCAACAAGTTCTGATGTTTTAAGGTCAGTAATATAGCTTTCGCGATTTTGAATCCGGCGGACACGATCCTCATCCTTATCAATCCCGAAAACAGTAAAACCTTTTCTGGCGAAACTAACCGCCAAGGGTAAACCGACGTAACCCAAACCCACGACGGCAATCTTTGCTTTTCTTGATTTGATTTTCTGAACTAAACTGGCTGACATTTTTTAATCCTTTCGTCTAAGAGGCACGGCCCCGGCCGATACCAAAATATTCAAAACCTAATTTTTCTATTTCATTTCGGTCATAAAAATTTCGCCCGTCAAATAAAACCGCCTGACGCATACTGCGGCCAATCTTGGCAAAATCTAATTTTTTAAACTCTTCCCATTCCGTTAACAACAGCAGGCAGTCGCAATCTTTCGCGACCGCGTAAGCGTCTTTGCCGTAAACAACATTTTTGAGCATCTTCTGCGCGTTCTCCATAGCCTTGGGATCATAGGCTTTAATTTTCGCGCCCTCTTTTTGAAGCGCCGTAATGATATCAAGCGATGCCGCGCTGCGCATATCATCGGTATTCGGTTTAAACGCCAACCCCAAAACACCGACGGTTTTATCACGCAGGATCCACAGTTTATCTTCAATCAATTTCAAAAACGACTTTTTCTGATGCTCATTGATTTCTCTGACTTCTCTCAAAAGACGAAAATCATAACCGCTTTTTTCGCTTAAACGGATAAACGCGTCCACGTCTTTTGGAAAACAGCTGCCGCCGTATCCGATACCGGCATCGAGAAATTGCCTGCCGATGCGTTTATCAAACCCCATACCTTCGGCGACTTTCAAGACATCCGCGCCGACGCGATCGCAAATCTGGCTGACGGCATTGATAAAAGAAATCTTTGTGGCCAAAAAAGAATTGGAGGCGTGTTTAATCATTTCAGCCGAGCTGATATTCGTCACAACAATTTTAGCTTTAAGCGGTTTATAAATTTCTTTTAACAAATTTTCCGCTTTTTTGGATTCCACCCCGATGACAATACGGTCCGGATTCATGAAATCATGAACAGCGGAACCTTCGCGTAAAAACTCCGGATTGGATGCCACGTCAAAATCCAAAAGAACCTTCTGGCCGCTCTTAAACTTTTTCGGCAGATTCAGTTTAATGGTGCGTTCAATCTTCAAACCTGTTTCAGCCGGAACCGTTGATTTTTCAACGATCAATTTATAGGACGTCATGACACCGGCAATCTCACGGGCGACATTTTCCACATAAGTCAAATCAGCGTCGCCGTTTGCTTTAGACGGCGTGCCGACCGCGATAAAAATCACCTCTGCATTCTTGCTCGCCTCAGCGATGGAATGCGTGAATGTTAATTTTTTCTTACGGACGCATTCTTTTAAAATCTCCTCTAAGCCCGGCTCATAAATCGGAATATGCCCGGCCAGCAAACTTTTCACCTTATCTTTATTATTGTCTACACAACTAACGGTATGACCAATGTGCGCCAGGCATACGCTAGTCACCAAACCAACATACCCCGCACCAATAATCGCAATATTCATTGTTATAAAACTCCTTTAGTCTTTCTATTATTGTCTTACTTTTCGTTTATTAAAACCGGTGGATGCATCAATGGCCAAATCCGGGAATGCCTTCAAACGAAATATCAATAAAATTTGACTGCCATCACCCCGGGTATGATTAAAGTTGACTTCCATTTCCCACTCATGTAAATCCCTGATGAGCGCGTACTGCTGCTCTTTATTGATGCCGCTCTCGACGTCAAACTGCTGATAAACTTTAAAACGCCAAATCGGGTTAATCACATAACCAAGTTCTGTCGTAAACTGATTATCAACATCCCTGTTGTAACGCTCACCCAGATTTAAATACCATCTTCCCTTATCAGGGTCATTGATATAGATATCGTAGTTAATCGTTTTTAGTTGATCGTTGTGCGTGTCGTAATCAACATCGCTGGAAAGTCTCAGCCAATCAGCGGGACTTAATTCGAGCTTGGTAACTACATCTCCAAAACCGCCTTTACCAGGGTCTTCTTTTAACAAAAACGGCGTCTCCAGAATTAAACGCGCCAGGTCAACCGGAAGTCCGTTGCGTTTGGTCTGCAGTTTATTTTCCAAGGCAAGACTGATTCGATGGCTGCGTTCCAGCGAATCAATGGAATCAAACTGATCGAGCTTAGATGATTCAATGGATGGATCATGCGCATAAAAATACGAAATCGAAGGCGCGATGATATGGCGCAGGCGGCTGATTTCACCGCCGAGGAATTTTCCGTGCACGTCATAAACCCTGGAAAACTTGGTGCCCAAATCCGCGCCTGTTTTAAACTGCCCCCGGACGGAATTATAATCTTCGCGGTTAATCGTACGGCTGTAATAGGTCTGCTGTCCCGCGACGTAGGGCTTGAATTCCAAAAAGGCTATTTTCATGGGGTAAGAAAGTTCATTCTGAGTGTCCACCCGTTTTGTTTCCAAGTTTATCTCAGAAGGCGAGGCAAATTTCTTGACGAGATTGACATAGGAACTGGTGTTTTTGAAGAACAAACCCGTTGTCCCCAAGGCTTGATTGCTTAGGTTATAAGACAACTCCGGCAGACGTTCCACCTCAGTATTAAACCGGTTAACACGGGTTTGAACCGTTAAACCCAAGGTGCCGTATTTAAGCAAACGCGTGAGAACAAAAAAGGACGGAGGATTGGGATCGTTGCGGCTTTCTCTTTTGAAAAAATCTTTAAGAAAATCCGCGTCACTCAACCGGTAATACTGCCATGTTGCGGATGTGTTGTCATCAACTTCCCAGCGATGAAACCATTCGCCTTTGTAGCGGTCGCGGTACGTAGCCTTTACTTCACGGTTCTCCCAAATGTGCTTATCGCCGATATTGTATTCATTGGCATAATAAGTCCGAATGGCGCCCTCGCCGTATTTTTCTGTCTTGTAATTAACATCGCTTCCGACGCCAACACCTTTGCGGTCCCGCAAATCCGCGTGAAAAACCCCATTAACTTTTTCATTAAAATCATAACGCCACGCCTGCAGCACATAAAATCCAAAATCTTTGGAATATCCCGGGGTCAAGGAATAACGAGGATGGCGATCGGTTAAGTTTTGGGTATAACGGGGAAGATACATCAAAGGCACCGGACCGACAAACATCTTAACGCCTTTAGCCCGGGCCTGCTTGCCGGGCTCAACCGTAATATTTTTGGCCTGCAGACGGAAATGAGGCTTATCATGATCGCACGTCGTTAAATAGCCGTCCTGCATCGTCACTTGCTGAGGACCCACCTTTGAGATCACAGTCCCTTTGCCGTAAAACGGATCCGTGAAAATATGGGCATTAGTGAAATTTCCCGTCTGTGATTCCAAATTGTACGTCATCTTATCGCCGGTGATTGTGCCTTTGACATTCTCAACAATAATATTTCCCTGCGCGATGGCAACTTTTTCCTGACGGTAAAACTGC
>JAHFGF010000148.1 GCA_023247595.1 Candidatus Omnitrophota bacterium | reverse complement strand
GTCTCTTTGTGTTACAACAAATTTTTTAGTATTTGACCCATTTGGCAATTCAATTGTCATATCGTTTAATGCATCGAAAGCCCCAGCATTCCCCCCATCATTATTAGTGCCAATAGCACTAACAACTAACGTCAAAACATCTGTCGCAAGAGAACCTTCTGATATTTTGTCTGAAATTTTAGTATCCTTACCTTTCGTTTCATGTTCAATAGCGATTTTTTGATTTTGTGATTGTTTGGGAATATCATCAGCTAAATCTTTAGACGCCACTGTCAACGAACCAGATTTATCCTTGTGAGGAAAAAATGGCATAATACAATTTTTGATAAACAACAACAATGCAATCAAAACAACTGCACCAACAATTAAAATTCTAAAAAATGGCGGGATGTAACTCCATATGCAATTAATTAGATTATTTTTATCTCTTTCAAAATCGTTATTCATATTTTTGAATGAAACACTCCCTATTCAAACAAAGCTATAACCCTTGACCAACCCGCGCCGGCATTGCGGACTTTAACCGACAAACATGAAACCGTAAATCCATACGGTTTGGGGATCGCGCCCAAATTGCCAAACGTATTAAGAAATTCTACAGAATATCCGAACTTTTTTTCTCCCCCAACTGCTGGGCCGCATAAAGGACAACAGAACAACCGACGGGGAAAATGAATTCATTGACACAGCGCGTGACAATTCCGGAAACAGGTAGAGGCTTTGCGGCCATGGTTACAATCAAATAAATAATAGCCCCGCCAAAGACAAGAGCGATCAAAAATCCTGCCAACGCGTGAGCGCGGATGCCGGCGTTTTTCTTTCCCAATTGGCCGGCCACAAAACCAAGGACGGCATACTCCAAGCCTTTAAGGAATGCCAATAAAATCGGCGATGGACCTCCTGCTGCGGCGGTACCGGCGATCGATAAGGCTTGGGAGGCGCTCTTATGTAAAACCTTTGAAATGTGAAACGCGAACGGGGCGGCGATCAATCCGGCCAAACCCATGGCTTGCGGGCGCATCTTGCCTGCCGCAGTACCTAGCGCGACACCGACGCACACAAACGTCGACCAGGAAACCTTCTGCACAAGATCAGCGACAACGGCCTGCGCTGTCATGGAATTTTTAAACCCGGCCGCAACCGCCAGCAAAATCAATTCCATTCCTACACCCAAAAGGATCGCGAGCCACGCGGCTTTCAGCAACGTCGTTGACAATGAATTATTTTTCGAATTGCTCATCGTGAATTTTCCTAAACCCGGCACATTTCAAAATACGCCGTCATCCGATCAAAGCGTTCTGTATCTGCGCCTTCTGGCTGTCCGTAAAATCATTGCCATAAAACCTTAAAAATATTTTTTGCCTCATCTGCTGCGGCGAAAGATGAGAAAACTGCGCCCGAATCGAGCTCTTGGCGATCTCACGCGCCGCCGTAAACATAGAACACCCCATGCGCAGACGCTCTTCAGGCGTTCTCTTCATCAGCATTTGCTCAAAACGCCGTTGAACCGCAATGGTTGTATCGTTCATGGTTTCGCTCTCTCATATATCTTGACAAGATCCAATCCAAGGATCCACTTGTCCAGATAATCACGCTCCAGCGTCTCAACAGTTTTTAAAAGATGCCTGACATCGTTTAACTGAAGTTCGGAAAAACTATCCTTGGCCCACAAAAGTTTAGCCAGGATAAGATCCTCGGCGGATATTAACCAGACCAGCTGCCCTTCGATCGTAATTTTCTTGCGCCGCTCGAACGCAGATTCCTGAAACGGTGTGTCTTTGCGCAGAATAAAATCAACCTTGATAACATATTCCTTATGGATCACATTGAACATGCCGCGGCTTGCTACTTCCTGGTCGACCACCGCGGGGTCGATCCAGAAATCTTTCTCGAAAATTTGAATAAAGCGATCGATATCCGCACGCTTTAATTCGACCACAACATCAATGTCGCGCGTCATGCGAGGAACAGTATAATAGTTGGCAGCCATGGAACCGGAAATGATATAGGCAATGCCGGCCGTTTCCAAACATTCACTGACAGTAAGCAAAATTTTTAATTCTTCATTCATTTCTTAATCAACTATAGCAACAACTCTGCTCCACCCCGCGCCGGCATTCTTTACCTTCACCGGCAAACAGGAAATGGTAAATCCATATGGTTTTGGTATGCTCCCAAGATTACCCAATCTCTCCATGTGACAATATTCACGTTTCCTTCCCAGGAAATGGCACGGCCAAATTTTGCTTTTATCTTTAGTTGATAAAAATTCTTTGAACATTAAAAAACACGGACGATCCAGCCCAATCGTGTCGATGCCCATCATTTTGATTCCGGCATCGAGCAGATATTCAATGGCATCCGGCGTACAGCCGACGTATTTGTTCACGTAATCATCTGTACCCAAAAGCTTGTCGCCGTCAGTGCGCATCAAGACAATGTCCATAGGGTTTAGCGTATAGCGTATAGCGATTAGGGCTTTGACAATTTCCTCTTTAGTGATCGCAGCGGGAAATTTTAAACGCGTGAAATCAAGGACAACGCCGGGACCGTAACACCACTCGAGCGGAACGTCCATGATCTGTTTGGCAGGTTTTCCTTCACAAGTTGAACCATAATGAAACGGCGCGTCCACATGACTGCCCATGTGCACCGACGAATTAACGATTTCAAGAGACAACATTTCCCCGTCAGGGATCTCTTCTTTAGTGGCCACACGTTCGCCTTTATCAAAACGTTCCTGCCCGCCCGGCTGTTTAGACATGACCACCCAATTAAAATGTTCAACGCCAGCCGCGTGCGTGATACGCTCAATTTTGGCGTCGTGAGTTTCGACTAATGTGTCGTCAATTGGAAGGCTTAAGTCGATGATCTTCATGTTAACTTTCAGGAAACAACAATCCTATAATTCCCCTCGAAAACAAGCTCTACCTGATGCATAAGTTTGGAGGAGGAAATAAGTTTTGTTCCAATCAGCTTTAATAGATGAAATTGTTCGCGCTGTTTTAACGCGATCGCGCGGTCAATGGGAAGAGGGTTTGACTCGTCGAAAAATTCCCAATAGGTTGTAATGTCCAACTGCTTGTCGTGTCCGAAATAGAATGACAGAATAAATTCGCCAACCTTAATCGCGGAGAGTTTTGGACCCATGTAACTTTTTAAATCAGTATTTTTAACGGTTCCGTGCAGCATAATTTTTTCTGAAAATTAATAGGCTATTACTCTCCGCTCATTTTGGATTTAAGCAGAGCCGCGATTTCTTGAAAGGACTGTGTTTTCTTAAGCTCATTGTCCTTTAAGGTAATGCCGAATTCTTTTTTAAGGGCAACCGAAATTTCAACCATTTCAGTTGAATCAATACCAAGCGACTCGTCTAATTTCGCTCCCGGAACAATTTCGCTCTCCTTAATATCCAGGACTTTCTTAAGAACAGATTTGATTTTATCTTCGATGGATGTTTGGTTTTGAGTAGACATTTTTCCTCCTGATAAATAGTAGGGGCGGGTTTAAAACCCGCCCCTGCGCTATGATTTTTGCAATGCCAGCACGCAATTAATTCCACCGCGGCCGCGGTTAATCACAAGCGCGTTCTTAATATTTTTCGGCTGCGCTTTATTCGGACAATAATCTAAATCACATTCGGGATCAGGCGTTTGATAATTGATCGTCGGTGGAACCATACTGTGTTCCATCGCCAAAACAGTCGTCACCACATCCAAGGCGCCGCTGGCGCCCAGCATATTTCCAAAAACAGATTTAGGCGCTGAAACCGGAATCTTTTTTGCCCAATCGCCAAAGACTTGTTTGATTGCTTTGGTCTCGGTAATATCGCCCAAAAGTGTTCCAGCCCCGTCGGCGCAAATGTAATCGATATCTTTTGGATCTAAGCCGGCATCTTTTAAAGCTATCGTAATCGCCCGCGCTAGCTGAGTGACATCTTTGGAAGGATTGATCCGGTCAATGCCATCGGTTGTTGATCCGTAACCAATGATGCTGGCATAAACTTTTTTAGGATTATTTTTAAGCCGTGACTGCGGTTCTAAAATCAGAACGCCCGCGCCTTCCGCAATCGCCAGGCCGTCACGGTTTTTGTCAAAAGGACTATATGCTGTTTTCGGCTGAGCATTACGACGAGAAAGAACGCCTGAAGTGTTGCAGCACAAAAGCGCATACGGGGTTACGGGCGCTTCCATGCCGCCGGCTAAAATGAAATCCGCTT
>JAHFGF010000147.1 GCA_023247595.1 Candidatus Omnitrophota bacterium | reverse complement strand
ACCAACTGTCCGTGAGGTTCAAGCCATGGCCATTGAATATGCGGATGTGCATCCGGATAAGATCAAACGATGGCAGAGGCAGTCGCGTTTAAAAGCCTTTGTGCCATCTTTGTCCACGGGCATTGACCGCAGCGCTACGGATTTGATGCATTGGGATACGGGCCCTAATCCGGATACTTTAAGCAAGGGGAAAGATTTTATCGACTGGGATGTCAATCTTTCCTGGGATTTGGGTGATATGGTGTGGAGCTCTGATCAGACGTCGATTGATTCACGTTCAAAACTGATGGTTGAATTGCGCGAGGAAGTTTTAGACCAGGTCACCCGAATCTATTTTGAGCGAAGACGCGTTCAGCTGTCCTTGTTATCCGATGATGACACGGCAAGCATTATGGATGAACAAATGCGCCTGGCCGAATTGACAGCGATTATTGACGGGTATACGGGCGGGAAGTTTAGTAAGCGGTTAGTTGGGAAGAGTTAGATGGTTGAGGGAAAAGGATAGCGGGTTGAAGGTAGAAAATTGAAGATAGAAGTTGGAAAAATAATATGGTTATTCAGAAATGTACGGATATTGAGGTCTATAACATGTCGTTTCAGTCAGCTATGAAAATATTTGATATAACGCGTCAATTTCCATCGGAAGAGAAGTTTTCTCTAATTGATCAAATAAGAAGGTCATCAAGATCGGTCCCGGTCAATATCAGAGAAGGTTTTGCTAAAAGGCGATATCCGTATGTTTTTGTAAGACACTTAAATGATGCCTCGGTTCATCAGAAGAAACCATGGCATGGCTTGAATTCTCGGTACGATGCCAATATTTATCGGAAACAATCTATCAAGAGTTTATCCAAGAGTATTCGTTTATTGGAGCGAAACTTTACAAATTTATGAATAGCTGGCAGAAGTTTTGAAGTTATCAACTTTCTATCTTCAATCTTCTAATTTCTATTAACTAACAACTTCTACGTAGAAAAATAATAACGAAAGGAGGAAAGTGCTATGAAAACTACTATTGCAGGGCTTTTAACCGGATTGATGATTATGTCGAGCACGCTTGTATTTGCGCAGACGGTATACGCAACGAAAAATGGAAAGAAGTATCATCAGGCCGAGTGTCCTTTAGTTAACAAGAAATCTCCTGTGGCTATTTCGATGGAAGAAGCGCAGGGGCGTGGTCTGACGCCGTGTTCCAGATGTTTCAAACAGGCCCAGGCTGAACATAAATAATCGTAAATCAAAAATAACGGGCCATTGAATGAATGATGTTGTGGCCGTTTTGATAAGGGGGTTAATGGAATGTTAGCTCAAAATCTTGAATTTAAAATAGCGAAAATTCACCGTTTACCCGAAGGCAGCCGATTAAAAGCCTTTGTGGATGTATCGGTCAATGACGCGTTGTTAATCAAAGGTTTGCGCGTCGTCGATGGCAAAGGCGGTTTGTTCGTTTCCATGCCGCAGGAACAAGGACGGGATAAACGCTGGTATGACTTGGTTAGATGTCTCAGTGAGGATGTTCAAAGCAGGATCGCGCAGAAAGTCATCAGCGCTTATGAAACATCGACGAATAATTAAGTTATGAAATACGGGGCGCTTACAAAGGGTTTCTGAGAGTTCGTCTCCTTGATAGCCGGAACGCGAAGGAGGCGGTGGGGGCTGTCAGAAATGTAAGCGCGAAGACAAAAAAATGTGAGCGTCCCGTATTTTAATTTTCTTCTTACAAAACACAACAGATGAAAAGAAACAATTATGAATTTCTATTTAATTAATGTCCGCTCAGGATCTAATGAGCCAATTTTTGATGCGAACGCAGATTATCTAAGCGTGTTTTCCCGATTAAAAAGCGAATGTGACATGGACGTCAAAGCCTATTGCCTGATGCCGGAATATCTTAAATTTATTGCTGAACTAAAAACGACACGGTTAAACCATGACATTCAATGGCTGGATGAAAACGCTCAGTTTTATTTTTGGAAGAAAATGACCCAATTGTTACCAACGCGGCAATCGCTTCGCGCGCAGTGCGTCCGTATTGACCCTGTGCATCGCCTCCAAGAATTAACTCGATATATTGAAAATGAACCGGTGCGCGCAGGGATTGTGCGCTCCGCGAAAAATTATCAATTTTGCAGTGCCTATCATAAACCTCTCACACCTTTAAGGGAGGGTAGTTTATGAGCGCTTTAAGGAGTTCCTATGAACAAACAACAAATCATATTTTTTGTAGTCATATTCACCTTTATATCGTCATCAATAACTTCGGCCCAAACCGTTACGGTCAGTAAATCAACGCCCACTGAAAGAAAAATTTACGAAGTTCCCAAGCCTAAAGATTTAAACGACACCGCAACTAAAGGAGCTTCTCCGTATTCACCATCAAGTTCTGTGAAGATTCCTGCAGCAACAGCAGAGGTGACAACGAAGAGTTTGACGTCGGAGGCGGCAGTTACAGAATCATCTGCGGCTGATCAATCAACCGCGTCAACAGACACGTCGAAAACCACGGCGGCTCCAGTTGAAAAAGAATCAACGGCAAAGGCAGAAACAAAGGCTTCTGCATCAGTTACTGCTGCAGCTGCAACTGGCGGGACATCCACTAATCAAATACCTACGCTTAATTCCTTGTCTGTTTCTGTCCAGCCGTTTACCGGAAGCGCGTCTATGCCGATTGCCATTAGTGTGCCATCCGGCCGCGCCGGTATTCAGCCGTCGGTGGCGCTTGTTTATAGTTCCGGTCTGCCGGAAAGTTTTACTGGTGTGGGTTGGAATCTGGATTTAGGTTCCATCCAGCGCTCCACCAAAAAAGGCCCGCCTAAGTATAATTCCACCGATACGTTTGTGCTGAATCAAAGCGGTTCCAGCAGCAATTTGGTTTATGACACAACCGCGGGATTTTACCGTCAAGAAATCGAAGGCGCGTTCGCGAAGATTGTTAAGTCCGGCATTTACTGGATCATGACTGATAAAAAAGGAACGAAATATTATTTTGGCCAGACAGCGGCATCGCAACAGGCTGATCCATTAGATACATTGAAAGTTTTTGAATGGTCGCTCGACCGTGTGGAAGATATGAACGGCAATTACATGACGATCACCTACTTGAAGCACGGCAATGAACTGTATCCGGATACGATTCAGTACACCGGCAACAGTACCGCGCCTGTCATTGCGCCGTTTGCCAAAGTTGTTTTCTCTTATAACGATGTCGCGCGCACAATCACTTCGTACAAAGCATCCTTCTTGGTGAGTTCATCGAAGCTTTTGGATAATATCACCGTCTATGGAAACAACATTCTCTTAACTAAATATAAAATGAATTATCAACAGAGTGTTTCAAGTAAAAGATATCTGCTTACAAGCGTTGTGCAGTATGGAGCAGATGGATTATCGCCTTTACCGACGGTGACTTTTACTTATCAGGGAGATGTGAAGGGTTTTAACATGGAAAACAATTGGTCGGTTCCTATTGACGGTTCCTTTGTTTATCAGGATACAGCTTCTTCCCGTTGGCAGGACAGAGGTGTGCGTGTGGCAGATATCAACGGCGATGCGTATCCGGATTTGGTACGGCATTATAGCGGTTGCAGCGATACGCTGTCACAGGCGACGTATCTAAACACTAAACAAAATGGCTTTTTGTCTTCAGGCAGTTGGATACTTCCGGCTGCGGTCAAAGGTTTTATCCGCAATTGCCCGAACGTTGATTATGCCAACGGTGTTCAGATGGTGGATATCGACGGCGACATGTGGGTGGATGTGGTGCGCAACTACAAGCGCGATCCGAGTTACGGTAATTTGTTTTACATTCAGACCATGCTTTCCAACCAGGCGGGATATTTTACCGATTCACCGGTATGGTTATCACCGAGCGATACGCCCATCATCAAACAACTAGGGTTGCCGTCGAATGAGTACAGCGAATATCAGGGTGTGATTTATGCGGATGTTAACGGCGACAGCTATACCGATATCGTTATTTCCAAATTTAACGCGGTTCGAAACAACAGCGTGTACATCAATCAGGTAGCTAATGGGGGAACGGGCTGGCTTTTGGATCCGTCCTGGACAACGCCTGTTTCTGCGTATTCGGATTTCGCGCAAGGCGCGACGTTAGCGGATCTTAACGGCGACGGTCTTCCTGACCTTGTCTATCTCGACGGGCCCAGCGGTAAAATTTATATGAACAACGGCCACGGCTGGGTTGACGCGCCGACACCGTGGGATTTTTCACCTTT
>JAHFGF010000020.1 GCA_023247595.1 Candidatus Omnitrophota bacterium | reverse complement strand
CTTTTTCAAATTCAATGCCGGCATACAAGTCTTCGGTGTTTTCACGAAAAATAACCAGATCGGTTTTCTTAGCAACCGTCTTGGTTCCCTCGTAATATTTACACGGACGGACACAGGCAAATAAATCCAGCGCCTGACGCAGCTGGACATTGACCGAGCGAAATCCCTTTCCTACGGGCGTGACAATCGGGCCTTTAATGGCAATTTTATTTTTTCGAACAGATTCTAAAACATGTTCCGGCAAAGGAGTTCCGTGCTGTTTAATGGCTGTTTCACCAACCTCTTGAACGTCCCATTCAATCTTGACACCGGTGGCATCCACACATGTTCTCATGGCTTTTGAAACTTCCGGGCCAATGCCGTCGCCGGGAAGCAGAGAAATTCGATGCGCCATAACTGACTCCTTTTACTTTTTACCCATCATAGATTTAAATTCTTCGAGATTACGGACATGACTGAGCGCTGTCTCGTAGGTAATAAAACCTTTGTCGCACAAATCTTTAAGCGATTTATCCATAGTCTTCATGCCAAACGCAGCGCCGGTTTGGATTGCCGTCCGAATTTGTTCCGTCTGGCGTTCCCGAACCATGTTGCGCACGCCTGGGGTTGCAATCATAACCTCCGCGCAAAGGATTCGCCCTTTACCGGTTGCCCGCGGAATCAGCTGTTGGGATATAACGCCTTGCAGAGCCGCGGCCAGCTGCAGCCTTACCTGCTGCTGCTGATACGGCGGAAAAACGTCGATGATACGTTCAATGGTCTGCGGCGCATCCGGCGTGTGCAGTGTCGCGAGCACCAAGTGACCTGTTTCTGCCGCGGTCAGGGCTGTTGAAATGGTTTCCAAATCACGCATTTCTCCGACGACAATGACATCCGGATCCTGGCGCAAACAACGTTTGAGCGCTTCGGCAAATGAATTGGTATCTCGATAGACTTCGCGCTGCTTGATGATCGAACGCTTATTCGTGTGCAGATATTCAATAGGGTCTTCAATGCAGGTAATCACGACCGCTTTTTCGGAATTAATCAAGTTGATCATGGACGCCAAGGTCGTTGTCTTACCAGTACCTGTCGGCCCTGTCAGCAAAACCAACCCGTTTGGTTTTCTCGCCATTTCAGCAATCACCGGAGGCAGATTTAATTCATCCATGGTGGGAATATAAATTGAAATCCGGCGTAAAGCCGCTTCAATGGAACCTCTCTGCACGTGAACGTTCACGCGAAAACGGTCCATCCCGGTGAGCGCCAGAGAAAAGTCGAGTTCTTTTTCATCTTCAAATTTTTTAATTTGGCTTTCGGTGAGAACCGCGTAGATCATTTTTTTTAATTCATCACGCGACAAAGGCGGCTTATCGATGAACACCAGAGAACCATCAATACGAAGTACCGGAGGAGAATTTTCCGTCAGGTGAAGGTCTGAAGCTTTTTCCTGAACAGTCAACAACAGCAGTTCTTTTAAATCCATAGAGCCCCCAAGATTAAGGATGAATAAAGAAATTAAAGAAGGTTAATTGGGAAGCAGTTTCAAGTAAGAACATTATATTTGAAACTTTTATTTTCATCCTAAATGTTTTCAGGATTTTGATGTGCCGGTCTGCATCCATTGTTTGATGCGTTTGATGCCTTCGGTTATACGTTCCTTGGAAGTCGCGAAACTCAGACGCATATAACCTTCGGCGCCGAAGCCGTCACCGGGAATGATTGCGACATTGGCTTCATCCAAAATTCTTTTCGCAACACCGGCAATCGGGCCGAACTGGGACAGTTCACAAAATATGTAAAAAGCCCCTTGCGGACGGACGTAAGAAATTTTCGGCTGAGCATCCAACAGCGACATCATATAATCCCGACGGGATTTAAATTCAAGGCGCATGGCCTCAATACTCTCCTGAGAAGATTTCAAAGCCGCAACAGCTGCTGCTTGGCTAATCGACGTCGGATTGGAAGTCGAATGATCCTGAAACTTTTTAATATAATCCATAACTTCCTGAGGACCCGCGCAATAACCAATCCGCCATCCCGTCATGGAATACGCCTTGGAAACTCCGTTGACCGTAAAAGTTAAATCATAAATCTCTTTGCCCAATGACGCGATGGACACAAAGGCTTCATTTTCGTAAATCAATTTCTCGTAGATTTCGTCGCTGATCACATAAATTTTATGCTTCACGCAAACATCGGCAATGGCCTGCAGTTCTTTTTTTGTATACATAACCCCGGTAGGATTGGACGGAGAATTAATAATCAGAGCTTTAGTCTTTGGGGTTATATATTTTTCTAAATCTGCTGCCGTAAATTTAAAATGGTTGGCTGGCGTTGTTGGGATCACAACCGATTTTCCGCCGGCTGCTTTGACCATTTCAGGATAACTCACCCAATACGGGGCCTGAAAAATAACCTCATCGGCGTCGTCAACAACGACAGAAATGATATCGTAAAGGGCATGCTTGGCCCCGCAGGCAACGACGATTTGATTAGGGGAATATTTTAACGCGTTGTCATTTAGAAATTTTGCAGCAATGGCTTCGCGTAATTCGACGGTGCCGGTGGAAGGAGTGTATTTGGTGAAGCCTTTTTGAATGGCGTCAACAGCAGCTTTTTTGATGTGCTCAGGAGTATCAAAATCCGGTTCGCCTGCCCCGAAACTGACAACATCTTTTCCTTGAGACTGAAGTTCTTTGGCCCGGGCCGTGATGGCAAGCGTTGTAGACCCGACAATGTCCCTGATCCTGCGGTTGACTTTGAACATGTTTTTTGAAATCCTACGAGGAGCACCATCAACGGAATTTATTAATTATAATTTTAACCGTTATCAGGAATACATTCGGTGGATTTAATCTATTCTCCTTCGCAAAAGTAATTAAACCAATTCTTTTGCTTCGGAGCAATTATTCTGCTCGGGAATATTCCTGCGAAGCAAAACTGACAATTCTATTATTTTTGCGCAGCAGAATATAGCTGTTAAAAAACAGATTCTGAAACTATTCTTCAGTCTTTTTCGTAAGCAGCTTGCGAAACCCGCTCACTTTTTTAGCCGGAGCGGTTTTTTCTTCAGATGTTCCGCTGACTTTTTTATCAGCTTTTGGCGCTGATTTAGCCTTGGTATCTTTTATGTCCTTAACTTCAGCGTCGGAAACTGTAGTCACATCTTGGACTGAAGACGGTTCAACAGCCAATGGAAGAGAAGAACCTAAAAGTTTTCCCTTGCTGATGATGGTTTTGCTTTTTTCAGTTAATTCAAGGTAGACCATTTCGGCATTATCACCGCGGCGGTTTCCAAAAGGAATAATGCGTGTGTAGCCGCCCACGCGATTTTTGAATCGGGGAGCCGTAGTTTCAAAAAGGTTGCTGACCATTTTATGATCACAAAGGATAGCAAACGCGCGTCGTTTATCGGACAGCGTGCCTTTTTTTCCCAATGTGATCAATTTTTCAATCAGCTTGCGGCCTTCTTTTGCCTTGGCTTTAGTTGTGAAGATACGCTCTTCAACTAAAATAGCCCTGGCCATGTCACGGACTGTGGCCTTGCGCAGCGTCTGATTTCTACTTAATCGATTTCCAGATTTCCCGTGTCTCATGATGTTAGCTCTTTATCTTTAATTTTTTAACGTCAACTTTTATGCCCAATCCCAAACCCATTGCTTTGAGAATGTCGTTGATTTCCGTCAATGATTTCTTACCGAAATTACGGAAGTTCAACAATTCTGATTCTGGTCTTCTGACTAAATCGGCAATCGTTTTAATATTGGCATCCTTTAAGCAGTTTGAACTTCTGACGGATAGTTCCAGTTCGGAAATCGGCAGCCTTAATTTTGCGTAAAGCGCTTCTTCCTCGGCGGAAATCTCTTCAATTTCTTCCTCTTCTTCCGGAAGCTGTCCGTAGCTGACGAAGACGTCCAAATGGCGCTGAAGAATATTAGCCGCGTACAACAGGGCTTCTTTGGCATTGATTGCACCGTTGGTCGCGATATCCAGAATCAGACGATCATAGTCTGTTCTTTGGCCAACGCGTGTGTTCTCAACGTGGAAGCTGACATTCGTAATTGGAGTAAAAATAGAATCAATCGCAATGGTTCCAACTGGCGCGCCTTCTTTTTTATTTTGATCAGCGGGGACATAACCGCGACCGCGGGACACTTCTAATTCCATATCAAACGGAATGTCCTGTGTCAGAGTCACGATATGATGATCGCCGTTAAGAACTTCAACCATCTCGTCGGAAATAATGTCCTTGGCCTTAATCTCGCCTTTTTTATCGGTCTTAATATAAATCGTTTTTGGCGTTTTGGAATGGGAGCGGACAATCAATCCTTTGATGTTCAAAACAACTTCAGTTACAGCTTCAAGAACACCGGGGATTGTTGAGAATTCATGTTGAACTCCATTAATCTTAATGGATGTTACCGCGCTTCCTTCGATGGAGGACAGCAAAATCCTTCGCAAGGAATTGCCTAGCGTCACACCATAACCACGCTCAAACGGTTCGGCCACGAATTTGCCGTAAATATTCGTGTAACTGCTTTCATCGCAATCTAACCGTTTTGGCATTTGGAAATCTCGCCACTTCACACCCATACGACCCTCCTCAATTGGATACTTCTTTGACTATCTCGAATAAAGTTCTACGATAAGCTGCTCATTAACAGGAGCTTTAATATCATCACGTTCCGGTACACGCACAACTTTACCGGTTAATTTTTCAGGATCAGCAACAAGCCATAACGGCGCTGACCAGCCATCATTCATCGCCAGATTATTCTTTACATACTTTTGAGATTTTTCTTTTTGCTCGATGTTAATAACATCGCCAGGTTTGACTTGGAAGGAAGGAATATTGACTCTTCGTTCATTGACCACTACCAAACCATGGCCGACAATTTGTCGGGCTTGCGAACGGGTGATGGCAAAACCAAGCTGATAAATCACATTGTCCAAACGGCTTTCAAGGTATTGCAAAAGGACAACGCCGGTAATACCTTTTCGTCGGGATGCCTTTAAATAGTAACCGCGGAATTGTTTTTCCAAAATACCATAAAATCTTTTAGCTTTTTGCTTTTCGCGCAGCTGAAGACCGTAGTTAGAAAGTTTCGTACGCTTAGCGCCATGCTGCCCCGGAGGAGCTTCACGCCGTTCCAAAGTCCACTTCTTTTTTAAATCCAGATTAACGCCTTCACGTCTTGATAGACGGCATCGCGGCCCTGTGTATCTTGCCATACAATCATTATCCTTTCTACGTTGAACTAAACTCTTCGCTTCTTGCGCGGTCTGCAACCATTATGTGGAATAGGAGTACAATCGCGGATAGAAGTCACTTGCAAACCAGCAGCTTGTAACGCACGAATTGCAGATTCACGCCCCGAACCGGGCCCCTTCACTAGAACATCAACGGATAACAATCCCAAATCTTTAGCCCGCTTAGCCGCATCGGATGCAGCAACCTGCGCGGCAAATGGAGTTGATTTTTTCGATCCGCTAAAACCGACGAGTCCAGGTGAAGACCAAACAATGGTGTTTCCCTGTTTATCGGAAATGGTAATCATGGTGTTATTAAAGGAAGCTAGAATTGTAACAAGTCCGCTGGTGACACCCTTAAGGGATTTCTTTTTAGCTTTCGTTTTCTTATTAACTACGGCCTGATCGACTTTTACAGGCTGTTGATTCTTAGTTGACATAATTAATCCTTATCTTATTCGGCCTTTTTAATCATAGCGCCGGCATTGGTCTTACGACCTTTGCGAGTTCGGGAATTAGTTTTAGTTCTCTGTCCGCGAACAGGCAACCCTTTACGATGTCGAAGCCCTCGGTATGTTCCAATATCCATATGCCGACGGATATTCTGCTGTACCTCACGGCGCAAATCGCCTTCGATTAAATAATTTTTCTGAATAATACTGGTGATGCGTGAAAGTTCTTCTTCAGTTAAATCTTTGGCCCGCTTAGCAGGATCCACTTTGGCTTCTTGTAAAATGACCAGTGAACGTGTCCAGCCGATACCGTATAAATAAGGCAGCGCCGCTTCAATGCGTTTTTCTCTGGGAATATCAACACCTAAAATACGTGGCATATCTCTTATCCTTGTCTTTGTTTATGTTTAGGGTTGGAACAAATAATGCGCACAACCCGATTACGACGGACAATTTTACAATTACTGCAAATTCTTTTAACCGATGATTTGACTTTCATATTATTTAGACCTGTACGTTATGCGTCCTCTTGTTAAATCGTAGGGAGAAAGTTCAACTTTCACCCGGTCACCCGGAAGAATTCGAATAAAATGCATTCTGATTTTCCCTGAAACATGCGCCAACACTTTATGACCATTATCTAGCGTGACACGAAACATGGCATTCGGTAATGCCTCTTCAATAACACCTTCTACCTCTATTAAATCTTCCTTCGCCATACTATAACGTCAATATTTCAGGTCCTTTATTAGTTATTGCCACCGTGTGTTCAAAATGTGCGGATGGCTTTCCATCATCAGTGACAACGGTCCAGCCATCGGGTAATATTCTGGTTTGATATCTTCCTAAATTCACCATTGGTTCTATCGCAAAGACCATTCCCTCTTGAAGTACCGGGCCTTTGTTTGGTTCACCAAAGTTTGGAATTTCAGGTTCTTCATGCAACTGGCGGCCGATGCCATGACCTACATAATTACGAACCACGGACAACTTATTTTTCTCAACATGCCGCTGAATCGCTGATGATATGTCGGATAATCGATTATTAGGACGAGCCTGCTCAATGCCGATGTATAACGACTCACGGGTCACTTCTAAAAGCTTTCGGCACTTTTCGTCAATTTTCCCAATGCCAACCGTTACGGCCGTGTCCGAATAATAATCATCGTGGATGATGCCGACATCAATACTGACGACATCGCCATCTTTGACCACTTTCGAACCCGGTACCCCGTGAACGACTTCTTCATTAACGGAAACACAGGCGCATCCCGGAAAACCGCGATAACCTTTGAAGGCTGGCAGCACATGAGCTCGACGGATTAGCAATTCCGCAGTCGCATCAATATCCTTGGTCGTCATTCCAGATTTTAAAGAGCTTTCCAACTCCCGAATAATGGAAGCCAGAATTTTACCAGCTTTTCTTAAAATGTCAATCTCTGCGGGCGTTTTGATTCTGATGGAATCTTTTGTTTTCATTGATATGTGTTACAAATTCAGAAAAAAGAACATCAGTCTCTTTATCACCATCAAAACTAATCAATTTACCCTGTTTACGATAATATTCAAGAATTGGCGAAGTGCTTGTGTTATAGACCGTCATTCTATTTTTTATTGTTTCCTCATTATCATCGGACCGCTGATAAAGAGGCCCCGAACAGGCATCACAAACATCTTTTGATTTCGGAGGCTTATTCGTTAAATGATAAACGGCGCCGCACTTCTTGCAAATCCTGCGGCCGGAA
The DNA here is from genome assembly GCA_023247595.1 of Candidatus Omnitrophota bacterium. The sequence goes on along the minus strand of JAHFGF010000020.1, from coordinate 6,949 downwards.
ATCCGATCAAGTATCACCGGCAGTGACGCTTCCAAATTTAATACAAAATCTAAACCCGAGTGAGTTCTTTTGAGAATGGCATCTAATTCCTGTGCCTGCGCCTGATTCCTCGGATAGCCATCAAGCATGAAACCCTGGCTGGGCGTTAAATCTTTGGTCAACTTTTGATCAACCATTTTGGTGATCACTTCATCAGGAACTAAAGCGCCTTTTTCAATGTAACTTTTAATTTCTTTGGCTAAGACGCTTTCTTTACGGATTTCTTCGCGTAAAATATCGCCGGTTGAAATATGCAAAAGATGATATTCATCTTTAATCAACGCTGCGACTGAACCTTTTCCTGCGCCCGGCGGGCCTAATAAAACGATTTTCATCTTCGTCCCCGAATATGCCCTGTCTTCATGAAACCTTCGTAATGATGCATTTGCAAATGCGATTCGATTTGTTTCATAAAATCCAGCATAACACCGACACAAATTAGAACCCCGGTTCCGCCGAAAAACGAGGCCACAAGATACGGAACTTTAAAGGAAGACATAATCATGTCTGGCATAACGGCAATAAAACAAATGAATAATGCTCCAGCCAAAGTAATCCTGGTCATAACAAAATCTAAATAATCAGCCGTATTCTGTCCGGGTCTGACACCAGGAATAAAACCGCCATGCTTCTTCATGTTTTCTGAAATATCGACAGGATTAAAAACAATCGCTGTATAAAAGTAACAGAAGAAAACAATCAAGAACGCATACAGCGCATAATACCAACCGACACCGCGATGCAAAACATGAGCGATATTTTGAAAAGCAGGGTTGGGTATAAAACTTGCCAACGTAGCAGGAAATAAAATTAATGACTGCGCAAAGATAATCGCAATAACGCCTGACGTGTCAACTTTTAACGGGATAAATGTATTTTGACCTTGTGTGAGCTGATTTCCAACCATTCGTCTGGCATATTGAACTGGTATTCTGCGCTGCCCTTGGGTAATCATGGTAATTCCCAAGATAACTGATATCAAAAACAATATCATCATGACAAGAGTCAATGGTTGAACTTGTGCCTCACCTGGTATTTTGGGATTAAGCATTAAATATAACGAATGCATCGCGGTTGGCGCCCTTGAAAGGATACCAGCCGTAATCACCAGCGACATTCCATTTCCAATACCCTGCGCTTGGATTTGTTCCCCTAACCACATCAATAAAATAGATCCGCATGTTAAGGTAATCATTGTGGTCAGACAAAAACCTAAACCAGGTTTGTTGACGACTTGTAAACCTTCAAACGCATGAGGACTCTGAAGCCAAAGAGCGATAAAATATGATTGCACCAACGACAAACCCAACGTTCCATATCGGGTATACTGATTAATTTTTTGATAACCCGCCTGCCCTTCTTTGGATAATTTCTCAAGAGCAGGAATAACAGCTGTCAAAAGCTGCATGATGATGGAACTTGAAATATACGGCATAACACCCAAAGAAAAGAGTGTTAATTTTTCAAGAGCACCGCCGGAAAACATGTTCATAACGCTAAAAACGCTTCCGCCCGTTGTCTCTGCGACTCGACGGAAATATTCACTGATGGCAGCGCCGTTAATTCCAGGAGTCGGGACGTAACATCCAATGCGATACACGGCAATGATGGCAATCGTAAAAAGCAGCTTTTTACGTAATTCCGGTATCTTAAAGCAGTTGGATATTCCCTTTAAAAATATTGAAAGCATAAATGACCAGTTACGATTTAACCAATGTTAGTTGAACTATCTCTGCCTTACCGCCTGCTTTAACAATTTTTTCCTGGGCAGATTTAGAAAAACTCTGAACTTGAATGGTTAATCGTTTTGAAAGATCTCCAGCGTTTAAAATTTTTACGGGCCTGCGGATACTCTTAATCAATCCTTTGGTTTTTAAAGATTGGGCATTGACTACATCACCGTCTTTAAATCCGTTTAATTCTTTTAAAGGAACAATTTGATAATCCATCGGTCTGCGGCTGTTAAATCCGACCTTAGGCAAACGGCGGATAAGGTGCATCTGACCGCCTTCGAGACTGAATAAAATCCCGCGTCCGGCTCGTGAATCCTGACCTGTTTGTCCACGGCCTGATGTTTTACCATGACCAGAACCCCGGCCTCGACCAACAATTTTTCTACGCTTTTTTGCACCCTTCGATGCTTTTAATTCATGGACATACATAATTAGCTCTCAGTGGGTACTTTGATTTCTTCCATTGATTTTAAACGGCTTAATCCTTCAAACGCGGCCTTAACAACGTTGACGGGATTATTAGAACGGTGACATTTGGTAAGAATATTGGTAATGCCTGCTCCGTCGCAAATGGCACGGATAGGGCCTGCAGCGATAACACCGGTACCTTCAGAGGCTGGCTTTAAAAGCACTTCCGCGCTTCCGCATTTACCCAAAACTTCATGGGTGATGGTTGTTCCGCGCATATTGATTTTCACCATGCTTCGTTTGGCCCCGTTGAGAGCTTTTTTGATCGCATTGGCGACTTCACCGGCTTTTCCCAACGAATAACCGACTTTTCCCTTACCATCGCCGGCAACCACGAGCGCGCTGAAAGCGAGGCGTGTTCCGCCTTTTGTGGTTTTAGCCACGCGGTTAATCGCGACAACTTTTTCAATCAAACCGCTTTCGGATTCCACAGGTTTACGAGGACGGAAACTACTTTTGCGATGACCGCCGCCGCCAGCCGGTTTCGCGGTTTCAACAGCTTCCTCGACGACCTCTACTACTTCATCCACCCCCGGAGTACCGGTCCGTAAATCTTTTCGCCCCTTAATCGGAGCCTTAACTTCTTCTTTTTTCGTAAAATCTTTTCCCATAATTTTCTTCGATCCTTAAAATTCTAAACCGCCTTTTCGTGCGGCTTCGGCAAAAGCTTTCACCCGTCCGTGGTAAAGATACCCGCCACGGTCGAAAGAAACTTTTTTAATTCCCTTTTTCAACGCTTCAGCGGCCAAAGCCTCTCCTAACACAACTGCACCGTCGACGTTACCGGCATATTTGATTTTGGTGCGAATATCCTTGGCCAACGTAGATTTCCCCAATATGACTTTTCCCGTCGAGTCATCAATAATTTGGGCCTGCATATTTTTAATGCTGCGGTGCACACACAAACGGGGCCGTTGGGTGCTTCCAGAAATCACTTTGCGGATGCGTTCATGGCGGTTAATTCTTTTATGTTCGTTGATGCTTAACATATTTTTATTTGGTTACAGACTTACCTTGTTTGCGTTTGACCACTTCACCGACGTAACGAATTCCTTTACCCTTGTAAGGTTCCGGCGGTTTCTTTGAACGGATCTGGGCGGCAACTTGACCGACGACCTGTCTGTCCACCCCTTCGATGGAGATTTCGGTTGGCTTGGCAGCAGTCACCTTAACTGTCTTGGGGATTTGATATTCGATCTGATGGCTGAAACCCAAATTCATCACCAATTTATCTCCCTGAACAGCCACGCGAAAACCGACGCCCTGAATCTCTAAATCTTTGCGATGACCTTCAGAAACACCCTGCATCATATTTCTTAAAATCGCACGAGTCGTTCCATGATCAGCGGAATTCTGTTTAGCATTACTCTTACGGGTAATGATAATTTTTTCTTCCTTCTGCTCCACGACAATACCGCGAGGAAGGTCATAAGCTAACTTGCCTTTTGGCCCTTCAACTTGGACAGCCTGTCCGTTAACGGCAATCTTTACGCTCTTGGGAATATCTAAGGGGATTTTACCAATTCTTGACATATACGATATCCTTTACCACACATAACAGAGCACTTCACCGCCGACTTTTAATTTACGCGCTTCGCGGTCGGTGATAACGCCCTTGGATGTTGAAATAACAGCTGTTCCTAAACCGTTTAAAACTTTGGGAAGTTTATCGCCAGGCGCGTAAACGCGGAGTCCCGGTTTTGATACGCGCTTGATTCCCATAATCGCTGACTTTTTGCTTGTATTATATTTAAGGTAAACTTTCAGCGTCCCTTGCTTGCTGTCTTTGAGTAAACGCACATCAGAAACATATCCGTCAGATTTCAAAATTCCAAGAATCTTTTCAAGCAGCTTGGAAGCCGGAATATCCACTGTTTCCTTGCGCGTATGCACAGCATTACGGACGATTGTTAACATATTTGAAATAGGATCTGAAACAGACATAATATTAAAACCCTTCTTAGTGAAATTACCAGCTTGCTTTTTTTACACCGGGTATCTCGCCACGCGAGGCCAGCTCTCTGAAACAAATGCGGCAAGTCCCAAATCGACGCAAATAACCCTTCGGTCTTCCACAAATCTTACAGCGATTATGCTGCTGCGCGGAAAATTTGGGTTTTTCTTTTGCCTTATTTACTAATGCTTTTCTTGCCATAAATTTTACAATTCCTTAGTTTAAATGCTGAACAAATTATTTAAAAAAAATCTAAAAAATTACAGTGAATCTGCTTATTTAGTAAACGGCATGCCCAATAAACGCAGCACTTCAAACGTCTGTTCCTTATTGCCGCCTTTAAAAACAAACGTGATGTCCATTCCTTGAGTGCGATGGTCGCGCGCTACAACGTCAATCTCCGGAAAAATACTTTGGTCGGAAATTCCCAAGCTGTAATTTCCCGCGCGATCAAAAGCTTTTTTAGACACACCGTTAAAGTCACGAATACGGGGCAACGTAACATTAAGAAGCCTATCTAAAAATTCATACATTCTATATCTGCGAAGGGTCACCTTACATCCGATGGGTAAATTCTCACGGATTTTAAAATTCGAAATAGCTTTCTTTGTGCGTGTAATCGTAGGTTTCTGACCAGTAATCACGGCCAAATCCTGGGCTGATCTCTCGAGCAGCTTGATATCACCAACAGCTTCGCCAACGCCCATGTTGACCACAATTTTATCAAGGTGTGGAACGGCCATGATGTTCGGAATACCAAATTTATTTTTCACTTCCACAGCGACTTCTTTACGATATTTTTCTAATAAACGGGGAACCACAGTCTTTACCTCAAATTAATAATATTAAATAACTTCGCCGGTTTCTTTACTGATGCGAACCTTACTTCCATCCTTCAAAAATTTTGCGCTAAAACGGGTCGGTTTATTGCTTTTGTTATCCACCAGCATCAACTTGGAAAGATGAATGGGTTTTTCCAATTCGACATAACCGCCCTGAGGATATGTATCACTTTTTTTAACAGCTTTCTTAATAATATTTATAGATTCAACAATAGCCCGCTGTTCTTTAGGAAAAATCTTAACGACCTTGCCGGTTTTCCCTTTTTCCTTGCCGGATATTACCAAAACTTTATCATCACGTTTAATGCGCAGCATATTAGACTACCTCTGGTGCTAAAGATATAATTTTCATATATTCCATATTGCGTAATTCACGAGCAACTGGACCAAAAACACGCGTTCCTCTAGGATTTCCGCCATCATCAATAATAACTATGGCATTGGTATCAAATCGAACATATGTGCCGTCTTGCCGGCGAATCGGAAATTTGGTGCGTACAATAACGCCTTTGGCCATTGAGCCTTTTTTGATGGCTGAATCTGGCGCGGCTTCCTTAACGTTCACTTTTACAACGTCGCCAACCTGAGCCCAACTCTTTCCCTTAGCGTTTAATACACCGATCAGAGAAGCTTTGCGAGCCCCCGTATTATCAGCCACATCTAATATTGATTTAAGGTATATCATTTTACTTATTCCTTCGTCTTGCACAAATTTCGGTGTTGGCCTTCTCTAATTTTTGATTCTGCCGTCGCTATCGAAGCGGGTTTATTAATTAGCAGAACGGTCAACAATGACCCAACGCTTATCTTTGGAAATCGGACGGGTTTCCATTATTGTTACCAAATCGCCGACTTTGCTTTCATTCTTATCGTCATGAGCCTTGTACTTTACCATGTGCTGCACGGGCTTTTCATACTTAGCATGTTTGGCAACCCAGACAACCTTAACAACACGGGTTTTCTGCATCTTGTCCGACACCACGGTACCCGTTAATGTTTTTCTGCGATTAACTCTTTTTTCCATTTTCTTGTCTTTCTCTCTCATTAAGGATCGTAAGAACACGCGCAATATTTCTTTTGATCGAACGGAACATCGCTGGTTTTTCAACTCGTCCCATCTGACGCTGGAAATTCATATTAAAAAGCTGTTCTTTAAAACTTTTTTCTTTTTGAATCAATTCTTCTTTTGATAAACTTTTTAATTCTTTGATCTTCATAGCCCAACCTTGATTAATGCCCCACACGGGTAATAAATTTTGTTCTTACCGGTAATTTAAATGCAACCAGACGCAACACCTGTTTTGCGAAATCTTCCGGGATACCACCGATTTCAAAAAGGACCATCCCTCGTTTGGCGATACAAGCCCAATGATCGAGATCACCTTTTCCTTTTCCCATGCGGGTTTCCGCTGGTTTTTTAGTAATCGGCTTGTGCGGAAAAATATTGATCCACATTTTTCCTGCGCCGCGCAATTTACGGGCCACAACAACGCGTGAAGCCTCGATGTGATTGGATTTAATAAACCCATTTTCAAGCGCTTTTAAACCAAACTCGCCGTAACTTAGTTTATTTCCGCGTGTCGCAAGACCTCGGGTTTTCCCTTTTTGTGTTTTGCGAAATTTTACTCTTTTTGGCAGTAACATAACCGGTCAATCTCCTCGTTTAAGACTTAGCTTCCTGCGCTTGCGGGACAGCAACGGGTGTGGTTACTTCTTCTTCATGACGATCAGTAATAACATCCCCTTTGTAAACCCAAGCCTTGACTCCTATAATTCCATAGGTTGTTCTTGCTTCTGAAAATCCATAATCAATATCCGCGCGTAACGTCTGCAGCGGGATTTTTCCATCACGGTAACCTTCGGTGCGGGCCATTTCAGCCCCGCCCAAACGACCGGAACATTTAATTTTAATT
>JAHFGF010000146.1 GCA_023247595.1 Candidatus Omnitrophota bacterium | reverse complement strand
CCCACCTTTTGCGGATTTTGATAAGAACGGTTCATTTTCCCGACATCGCTGTCGTCGATAGAATTGTTCATGCGCGTGTCGATGTCGCGCATCTTCTGCCAAAAGTCATCCAGGATACGAGCGGTCTTTTTGGTGTCAGAGCCCTTTTCCACGCAAACGTCAATGGTGATCAATTGCTTACCGATCTCATTACGTTCGTGGTATTTTTCCAGAGACCTGTGTTGGTAGCCAATCAAACAAACTATTCCCAAAAGGAGCAATACAACAATTACGATCTTAACTTTATTCATGCATCACATTCCCGTCTTGATTGACATCGATTGAACGACCTTTTCAATGGCTTCCAAGCTTTGCGTAAGATCATAGACATAAACGCCGCCAAAATCCTGATCTTTGTTATTCAAAAACTTTATTGAGTTGACAAGATCCTCATTGTGGTCCATGACAAACCGTTCCAAAAGAGCCGGACTCAATTGAGAAAATTTAACAGCCGGCGGCATATTCCCCCGAATAAATCCCACATAATCGACCAGCGGCGTCGTGAACCTGGCCCCTGAAGCCGTCCAGGACACATAAGCCTGCGGGTCAATGATTAAATAGTGGTAACCCTGCGCGTAACGAACGATCAAATCGTGAAGATTTTTGGGAACAGGTTGAACATCCGCAGGATCATTCTCCCATAAACTCACAATCAATGGCTGCGTTGAAAGTATCTTGGACTGTGGGTCTGTTTGTTTTATAAAACCCACAGCCTGTTCATAGCCCGACGGAGTTCCAACAACAGAGACGGATTTTCCTATAAGTGAAAAAAACAATAACCCCAATAAAACCGGAGGCGCCCACTGTTTGAAGATTGAAGTTTTTAAAACAAACTGGTGAACGCCAATCGCGACCGCCATCGCCGCAAACGGCAAGGTCACACAAAGGTACCTGGCACCTTTTTCAGATGCCAATGTAAAAATCAGCATCTGGACAAACACAACAGCAGCCGGCAACAATTTCTGCCAATCTTTCTTAAGAACCCAATACAGGCTCGATAATAACATCAGCGCAAATAGCGGCCCTTCCAGACGGAAAATACTGTAAGGATAACAAAACAGATTCAGCCAGCGCCATTGCCCAGAGGCCATTTGGGCCTGATGGCCCATCCATGCCGTTGTGATCGATAAATTACTGCCGTGATTGATCAGCCCGATGCCAACGATGATCGCAAAGAACATAAAGACAGCGGTACAATACTTGAACCAATTCACAGGACGCTTTTCCATCAGACTGTGCACGAACTCAACTACACCCAATAATATCGGGATCACAATCATCCGATAATTGGTAAAATAAACAGCGCTCAAAAAAACTGTGGCCGCAATTAAAACAACAGACAAACTTCTTCTTGAGCAATACAAATAAATGCCTGCCAATAAACATAACGTACTAAATGATTCCTGCATCGCGAGGCGTGAATAAAAAACATGACTAGGCAAGACAGCGAGAATCGCCGCGCTTAAAAGAGCGACCTCTTTGGATCGGAACAAATGCCGGGCAAAGACATACGTCAGTCCGACGGTCAAAACACCGCATACAGCCGAGACGACCCTTGTAAAATAAAATATCTCCGGGCCGCCTATAAACACTCGGATATTGCTGATAAAAAACCACAGCCATTTAGCTGTTGCCAATGCCGTAAGAAAAAGAATATGTACGATGGCCAGAAACTCATGCGCATCTTTGGGAGGAAATTGCTGAATTTTAAAAAGTAGCTCGCGATTGTGGTTTAAATACATCCCTTCGTCGTAAAAAATAAAACTGTTGTGAGTGATCTCAAAAAACCGCAAAAGGCAACCGAAGACGATCACAATCAAACAAATGATCTTCAACGTCGAGTAGGAAATAATTTCGGTATCATTACGGGGGCTCGATATCATCATGATTTCTTAAGGATCTTTTGGATCAAACCAGCAAACGCGTCGATCATAAAAAACGCGTTCCCCTTGCCGATAAGAATATACTTGCCCTGACGCTCAAGGATCTCTCCCGCAAGCAAAAGCCTCTGCAGCCTTCGCTCCAAAATCAATCGGCCATTATAGCGTTTTAAAAGTTCATCATGGATCAGCCGTCCGCCTTTGGCTTCCCACAACTCACGCACCAAACGTATGCGTATGGATGTCTCCGACGGGCCAAACACACACACAATATAAACAAAGGTCAATAATCCAAAAACAAAATAGGACACAACAGCCATTGCAATAAGCCCGCCAGGATAATCCAATCCCAAATAGTGATACACAAACGCTAGACCGATAATCTGCCCGACAGAAACTATAAGAAAAATGTTCACAATCCAGCGCAAAACAGCATCAGGATGGACCATACGAAGCACGATCATCTGCAAAAGGATAAAAACAGCAATGGAGATAACCACCCACCCAAGAATGGCAATATCCAAAGACAGCGCCATCAACTCATCCTCCTTTTTTGCGTCCAAGCAACAGTTGATACAAACTATAGACTTTCCCCATCTGGATCCCCGAAGGCGTCAAGACATACCATCCATCGTGTTCGACAAGGCATTGAATACCGATGAGCTCCTTGAGACGAGGCGCAATAAACTCTTGATCTGAAAAATGAGCCAATAATTCATCAAAGGACATCGGACCGTTCTTGGATAAAAGTAAAAATATTTTTTTGCTCGGACCTAACTGTTGTGTTGAAAAATAAAAAACCAGGTATATTGGGATTAAAAGGATATAAATAAACGTTGCCGTGCCGCAAAGCCGCACACCCCAGATCGACGCCGCGTCAAAATGACCGTACCGTTGGGACAACCAATAGAATGCCCACAATACACACAGATTGCTGAGGGCAATAACAAAAAATGGTTTAAGTAAAAGCCCTTCCTGGGATCTTTTCCGGCAGACCGCAAGGTGAACACCTACGGACTCCATAAAAAAGAAGAACATTACGAGGATGTCGAACATAATTTCTTTTGATGTAAGGGCGCGCTGAAATAAATATCTTTGATAAGGATCCCAATGGTCGTGGCAACAGCACAGACGCTTTTAAATTTGAATGCTTTTGAATGGTCGGTCTTCCGTCCGATATGCTCAAAATAAATCGCCTTGTAACTGTATCCCGCCTTGATCATGCGCACGAGACATTCCGCAAGAGTCGCCAGCCCCACGGATTTGATCGGAATAGTTTTAAGAACCTGCGTGCGGCAAATAAAAGCGCCGTTGTAATATTCCAACCGCAAACAAAACAACGTGTTCATAATAAAAACGAATAATTTAGAAACGACCCGACGGAAGAATGACCTTTTATTGGTCTTCGACATATAACTGATGACCAGATCCGTATCCCCGATCTCATGGACCAATTTGGCCAATGAATCCCCAGCCATATCATTATCACCTGGAAAAACAGTAACGTATTCCATTTCCGCTAATCTGACACCGCGCGCGTACGAATATCCGAAGCCTTTATTGCCTTCATTGGAAACAACCATGATCTTAGGGTTTATTTTGGCTTTTTCCAATGCCATTGCGCGCGTGTGATCCCGGCTACCGTCGTCAACGACAATGACCTGATAATTATCAACCACCGGACTGACCGCCGTAACAACGCTATCAATGGCGCCTTGAATATTTCCTTCTTCGTTAAAGGCAGGGATAACAATACTGACGGACCGACGGGAATTTTGACTCATGCTCTCTGATCCATTTTGATGACAATACGGCCGGCATCACCGCTTTTTAAAAGGTCAAATGCTTTATTGATCTCATCTAGCGAAAAACGATGCGTTATCAAATTGCCGATGGGAAGCTCCCCTTTGTCAAAGGCGTCCACATATTTGGGAATATCGATGCCAGGATTGGTTTCCCCGCCCCAGGTACCGACCAACTTTTTTCCTTTGATCAGCTCAAACGGATGAACCGAAATTTTTTCATCCTTGCTCAAATTTCCGGCGATCACGCACATACCTTTGGCTTCGCGGGCCAGATCAAAGGCCATTTCCATGGCATGCTTGTTTCCCGAAGCGTCAATGGTGAAGTCAACACCGTCGGGCGCGATCTTTCGTAAAAGCTGCCAAACATCAATGCGGGAAGCATCCACCACATGGGTCGCCCCGCACTGAATAGCGAAATTTAATTTTTCCTGAGTGAGGTCAACCGCAATGATGGGATTGCATCCGCGGCGTCTAGCCCCCATGATCGCGCTTAAACCCACACCGCGCACACCGAACACAGCGATCGACGAATTTTTCTTGGCCTTCA
>JAHFGF010000145.1 GCA_023247595.1 Candidatus Omnitrophota bacterium | reverse complement strand
TTCCCGTGCCCGACGCGTTTAAGAAACAGGCCAATGTCCAGGATGACCGTTTGTTTAAAATGGCCCAAGAAGACCGTCTGAATTATTGGGCGCATTGGGCGAAAAAATTAGATTGGTTTAAACCGTGGGATAAAATCCTGCAATGGGATTCGCCTTATTCCAAATGGTTTGTCGGCGGAAAATTAAACGCGTCCTATAACTGCCTGGACCGTCATATCAAAAATGGGCTGGCATCCAAGATTGCGATTTATTGGGAAGGGGAAAATGGCGATACACGGACCGTTACCTATCAGCAGGCCTCGGATGAAGTCAATAAATTAGCCAATACGCTTAAATCGCTTCATGTCAAAAAAGGCGACCGTGTGGCGATTTACATGCCGATGATTCCTGAAGCGGCCTTTGCCATGCTGGCCTGCGCGCGGATAGGCGCCGCGCATTCGGTTGTTTTTGGCGGATTTTCCTCTGAAGCGCTCAGTGAGCGCATCAATGATTCGCAGTGCAAAGTCCTTATCACCGCCGACGGCGGATTCCGCCGCGGGAGTGTTGTTGATTTAAAAGCCATGGCGGACAAAGCCTTGGAAACCTGCCCGACCATCGAACATGTCATTGTTGCCCAGCGTACAAAGAATCCGGTTGTGATGAAACCGAAGCGCGACCAGTGGTATCACGAAGCGGTTCAATCGGCTTCAACTGTTTGTCCCGCCGAGGAAATGGACTCGGAAGATTTGTTGTATATCCTCTATACCTCAGGTTCGACGGGCAAGCCTAAGGGAATTATGCACACAACCGGCGGATACATGACGGGAGTGTACGCGACAACCCAGATGGTGTTTGATCTAAAACCTAACGATATTTTTTGGTGCACGGCCGATGTCGGCTGGGTGACCGGGCATAGTTATTTTGTCTATGGGCCGATGTCCAACGCGGCAACTCAAATCATGTATGAAGGCGCGCCCGATTTTCCTGAGCGCAATCGTTTTTGGAAAATCATTGAAAAATACAAGGCCACCATTTTGTATACCGCCCCGACGGCCATTCGGGCTTTTATGAAATGGGGAGTGCAATGGCCCCAGGGTTGCAATCTGTCAAGCCTACGATTACTCGGAAGTGTGGGGGAGCCAATCAATCCTGAGGCATGGATGTGGTATTACGAATATATCGGCGGCAGCCGTTGTCCAATTGTGGATACGTGGTGGCAAACCGAAACTGGCGCCATCATGATTTGTCCTTTGCCGGGGATTACGCCGTTAAAGCCTGGTTCCGCGACTAAAGCCCTGCCTGGTGTTGATGCCGATGTTTTGACGGAATCAGGACAGAGCATCCCTAAAGGCGGAGGCATTTTGGCTATCCGTTCGCCATGGCCGTCGATGCTGCGCGGTATTTGGGGAAATCCGGAGCGTTATAAAAATACCTATTGGAGCAAATGGGACGGAAAATATTATTTTCCCGGCGACGGTGTTGTGTGCGATAAAGACTCCTATCTTTGGCTCATGGGCCGTATTGATGATGTCATGCTCATTGCGGGACACAACATCGGAACGGCTGAAGTTGAAAGCGCGCTGGTCGACCACAAGGCGGTTGCCGAATCAGCAGTCATCGGCGTTAAAGATGACCTCAAGGGCCAGGCCATTGTCGCGTTTGTTATTTTAAAAGAAGGAAATGAGTCAAGCCCGCAGATGGAAGAGGAATTAAAAAAGCATGTCTCTGTTAAGATTGGTTCTATTGCTCGGCCGAAACAGATTATTTTTACCGCGGATGTTCCAAAGACGCGCAGCGGTAAAATCATGCGCCGGCTTTTGCGCGATATCGCCGAAGGCCGGGCGCTCGGTGATGTCACCACGCTCGCCGATGCCAATGTGGTTGCCAAATTAAAAGAGAAGTACGACGACGCGTAAACCGATGAGCAAAACGAGGAGGAAACGATGAATCCATCCAATGCCGTCATTCTAAAAAAAACCAGAAGTATGTGTTTGCTCTATGGGGTTGTCTGTTTAACCACGGGCCTCATCAATTTTGCCATACTCAACGAACACGGTTTGGGCATGATTATGGTAACCATTGCTGTGTTGGGATTTTGGCGCATTTCTCACAAAGTTAAAGGCGTTATGCTCAATGAAGGCAGGGCGTAAATCCTTCGATTCGCACCACGGCCATGGCCGTGGGCTTCTCTCAGGATTCCGCCCCACGGACATGTCCGTAGGGCTCCATAATTTTGTTTTTAAAAAGTAATTTGTTTTGGCAGAACGCATAATGAGATTTATTTTTTTCCAATTACAGATCAGTAGATTGATTGCGCGTTATTCTATTAATGCATGCGCCGTGTTTTTCTGTTTGTTTCTAAATTTTTCAGTGCACGCCGAAGAACTGCCTTTTAATCTAATCAAACTTCCCGCCGGTTTTAAAATCGACATTTACGCGCAAGGTGTTAAAAATGCCCGGGCCATGACCTTGGGGCCCAAAGGAACTTTGTTTGTGGGATCTTTTCAGGAAGGAAAGGTCTATGCTGTTGTTGACCAAGATCACGATAACAAGGCGGATAAGGTTTATGTCATCGCGGACAAATTACCGATGCCCATTGGAGTGGCGTTTCGTGGTAATTCTTTGTATGTCTCAGCCGTCGGAGCGATTTTGCGTTTTGACAATATTGAGGATAATTTAGAGCATCCGCTTGAACCTGCTGTTGTAACAGCGCAGCTGCCCCGCGACACATGGCATGGGGCAAAATATATTTCTGTTGGTCCGGATGGACTGCTTTATGTTCCCGTCGGTGCGCCGTGCAATGTTTGCGAACCGGCCAGTGAATGGTATCAGACCATTCTTCGTATGCAGCCCAATGGTGATGAGATGGAAGTCTATGCCAGCGGAATTCGCAATACCGTCGGATTTACCTGGGATCCCAAAACCAATGAGCTTTGGTTTACGGATAACGGACGCGACAATATGGGTGATGATATTCCGTCCGATGAGTTAAACCATGCTCCCCAAAAAGGGATGAATTTTGGTTTTCCTTATTGTCATCAGGGCGATATTGCTGATCCAACATTTGGTGTTAAACGGGCATGTTCGGAATTTACACCGCCGGCTCTTAAGACAGGCGCCCATGTGGCGGGGCTGGGTTTGAAATTTTATACCGGCAAAATGTTTCCGGAGAAATACCAAGGCCGGATTTTTTTGGCTCAGCATGGCTCATGGAACCGTTCCCAGAAAATTGGATACCGCGTCATGATGGCAGAAGTTAAAGATAATAAGGTTGTCAGCTATGAGCCGTTTGCCCAGGGATGGAACGTTGGGAATTTTGTGTGGGGGCGTCCGGTGGATCTTCTTGTGATGCCGGACGGAGCGCTGTTGGTTTCTGATGACCACGCGGGTGTTATTTACCGTATTTCCTATTCCTCGCCATGACGTATCGCCTCGTTCACTCATGGGTTTTGTTATTTATTTTATTGATTACAATCCTCATTTTTTCTCCCGCGCTTTCTCAATCCTTCGTTTCCTGGGACGATGAAGGCCATGTGACGGAAAATCTTCATGTCCGGGATTTCAGCTGGACCAACCTCGTTGATACATTCCGTTCTGATGTCAACCGCACCTATATTCCTTTAACCACTGTTACTTTTTCTATCGAACATTTTATGTTCGGTTACAATCCGTTTTTTTATCATTTGGATAATATTCTTCTTCACGGGATGGTTGTGGTTTTGATTTATTGGATTGCTCTGCGTTTGGGCTTAACATCGGCGGCAGCAGGTTTGGGGGCGTTGTTATTTGCCGTGCATCCGATGCATGTGGAATCTGTGGTTTGGGTTACCCAACGCAAAGATGTGCTGTACTCCTTATTTTATTGCGCGAGCCTTTTATGTTATGTGTTCTATATTCAAAAAGGCAGAGGAATATTTTTTGTGCTGGCGGTTTTGGCGGGACTTTTTAGTATTCTGGCCAAACCTATGGCGATGAGTCTTCCATTCGTGCTGTTTTCAATCGACTGGTTTTTGAAACGAAAATGGAACATAAGGTTGGTGGTTGAAAAGATTCCGTTCGCGATTACTATTTTTTCTATCGCGTGGTTAACCTATGCCATGAATATGCGCGGTATTGATTTTCAATTTCCGCAGTCTTTACTGACGTGGATTTGGTGTTGTGTCTTTTATGTTGTTAAATTTATTTTTCCTGTTCATTTGTCGGTTCTTTATTCATTGCCCAAACCGGTCAATTTGAGTAATCCGGAATTTCTTTTGCCATGCCTGTTTTTAATTATTTCTGGACTGCTGCTTTTTTGGTTTAGAAAAAATCGGATAGTGCTTTTTGC
>JAHFGF010000144.1 GCA_023247595.1 Candidatus Omnitrophota bacterium | reverse complement strand
CGGCCTTTGACTTCTTCTTCAATGATTGTCGGAATGCGCGAAAGCGCCATCGTGGGCTGGGCGATATATTCCCTTGGAAATTTTTTGATCTTGTTTTTAAAAGCAGTCTGTTCTTTTTTGGTCGCGTGCGGGCCGACCAACATGCCGTATCCGCCGGATTGATTAGCAGCCTTGACCACCATCTTCCCTATATTAGAGATCACGTGCTCGCGTTCCTTTTCATTCCAGCACATATACGTCGGAACATTCGGCAGGATGGGTTTCTCCTCGAGATAATATTTGATCATCTTAGGCACATAAGCATAAATCACCTTGTCATCCGCAACTCCGGTGCCGGGCGCGTTGGCCAAAGCCACATTTCCTTTAAGATAGACATCAAACAAACCGGGCACGCCCAAAACCGAGTCCGGATTAAAATGCGCGGGATCCAAAGAAGTGTCGTCAATCCGCCGGTAAATGACATCGACACGCTTGAACCCGCGGGTGGTGCGCATATGCACATAACCATCCTGCACCACCAAGTCACGGCCTTCCACCAGTTCCACACCCATTTGCTGAGCGAGAAAGGAATGTTCAAAATATGCCGAATTATAAATGCCCGGCGTTAAAACAACCACGGTCGGTTTCTCCCGTGCTGATAAATATTCCAAAATCTCGTGCAGCCGCAGCGGATAGTCGTTGACCGGACGCACCTCAATGTGTTCAAAGACTTCCGGAAAAGTACGCTTCATGATTTCGCGGTTACCCAGCACATAGGACACGCCGGAGGGAACGCGCAGATTATCTTCCAAAACATAATTAATTCCGTCGCTGTGTTTGATGATATCAATGCCGCTGACATGCGCCCAAAGCCCTTTGGGTGTTTTTAAACCTTCGCATTGTTTGAGATAACCAGCGCTCGAGTAGACCACCTCCGACGGAATGATGCCGTCCTTGATAATGTTTTTCTGGCCATAAATATCCTGGATAAAAAGATTAAGCGCCTTGATCCTCTGGGTTAAACCCCGCTCGATCTTATCCCATTCCTGCGTGTCGATGATGCGCGGGATAATATCAAAAGGGAAAATCCGCTCAACCCCAGCCCCGTCACGGTAGACATTAAATGTGATCCCCATCGACATAAACGCCTTTTCCGCGGCGCGCTGGCGCTGGATCATTTCCCCGAATCCAAGATTGCCCATACTGTCGGTAAAAAATTGATACCAGCCGCGGATACTTCCGCTTTCACAGACCATTTCGTCATAAAAATCATCAAGCCGGTAACGGGAAAACATCGGCGGGCTGACGGTTTGTTTTGCCGCGGTCAACCGGGGGGCAATCATTTTAGGAATCGCAGCGGGTTTTTCATTAAGAGATGCTTTCATACGGTCTCCAATTGACGGTATTGACCCCTCACATCACCGCTTGAAGATTTGCTTGCCTGTCGGCAAACAGATCAGGCAGGTTCGAAATCTTCGGCGCATGTTTCGGGGTTATCCGCCTTTTCTAAATAATTTTAAAAAATATCTGTCAGCTAATACACATTGAAGGCGGATAAAAAAAGCCCCCGAAAATTTTGCGCGGTCATCGCAATCATCGGGGGCTTCATTGCCCAAAATAAAAAATCCTGTGCCGTATTTCGCACAGGACATCGTTGTCTGCTTCTTTGCCCTGGCTTCGCTGCCCGGGACTTTTAAACTACGGTGAAACTATAACAGATGCTTTCTATGCCGTCAAGTCAGACATTATCCCTGCACATTTTTGACGGCTTGCAGCAGATCTTTGATTTCAAACGGTTTACTCAATGTTTGGTAGGTCACTCCGTCGACCTGGATGCCGGCTTCTTTGAGATCGCTGTCGTTTGTTGAGACCAGGCCCGTTAAAAAAATCACGGGAATATTGCGATTGGCCGGATCAAGCCGGATTTCATGGACGGCGTCCGCCCCGCTTAAACCCGGGAGCATGACATCATAAGATTCAATTCTGATCCGCTTGCAACACTTTTATTTATTCATCTGAATCATCAGCCACGTCAATGGCCTGCAGTTCGCCAGCGGGCATGCGCTTTGTTTCCAGACGGCGTTTCTTTTGTTTGCGCGTCAAGTCAAGCCCCTGCTTAAAGACTTTCAGGACCGCGCTTTTCATGGAGGCCGTGTCTTCCAGGCATTTTTCCGAGACGACAATATCTTCAAAGCGCGAAACCTTCAAGTCCATCCGGACACAGGACAAATTTGCTTTTTGGTGATGCTTACTCTGTTTTTCTAAAATTACATGACACTTGGTGACATCCGGATATTCAGTTTTAATTTTTTCAAACTTCTCCTGAATCAACGCCTCAATCTCCGGATTGTGACTTCTGTCGTGAAAAGTAATCAATAATGGATTTTTCATATTACCTCTTTCTGACTCATCAACATCCAAGTCTTAAGTCTTCGTAAATAAATCTTACGAGTTGCATATTACCTCACACGTTCATGAATTTCAATAGTAGAAAAATAGAGAAACTCATTTAATAACGCACTGCCATTAAACACAGCCCGTGACCGGGAACGGTTTTGGGCAAAAGCTTGCGGTCGCCTCTTTTAAGAATTGCCGCTATGCCGTCGGAAGGTATTTTCCCACTTGCAACCGCAATCAAAACACCGACGATGTTGCGCACCATCTTGTGCAGAAATCCGTCGGCAGTAATAGTGATATAAATAAAATCGCTGTCTTGTTCAACAGCGATTTTGGTGATGGTCTTAACCGTGGATGTCTTGCGTGCTTTGAGTGACGCGCCCTGAACGGCTTTAAAATCGTGTTTACCTTTAAGGGCACGCGCGGCTTTGCGCATGAGCGTCACATCAAGCGGATACGGATAAAAATAAGCCCGGTCGCGCATGAGGGCCGACGGAGATTTGCGGTTAAGAATCGTGTAGCGATAAGTTTTGTTTTTAACGCTGTACTGGGAATGAAACGCGTGCGGGACTTCCTGAAGTTTTAAGACGGACAGATCTCGGTCGAGAAAATCATTGAGCGCCTTGTGGATGATAACGGCCGGCATATCGGTGTGCGCTTTAAAATGAGCCACCTGTGCCGCGGCATGCACTCCACTGTCGGTGCGTCCCGAAGCATGGCAATTGATTTTTCGTTTGAAGATGCGCGCGAGTTTTTCTTCGAGATGCCCCTGCACGGTACGCAGGCCGTTGGGCTGAAACTGCCATCCGCAAAAATGCGTGCCCTCGTATTCCAACGTCAGTTTAAAATTACGGTAAGAAGGTTTTTTCAAAGCTGCCAATTTCTAACTTCCCGATCTATCATGAAATTTGTCATTTCAACTCTTGGAGTGAGTGGTCGTTAAATGATTCTGCGGACTGACCACTTTTCTACCGGCACGGGATTCGATATCTTTTCTAGCTTTACCGGCTACTGATCCTCCCTGACGGGCAATCTTCCGGTTTTCAGGAAATGTTTGAGGCATCTTGACCTGCGAGATCTCGGTCGTACTGGCCTCGGCCAGCATGTTCAAAACCAATTCCAAATTGGTCATATTATCACGTAGATTTTCATTTTTTAGCGACTTTAATTTCTTATAATCTTTGGTCTTTAATCCGGCCCACGCCAGGGTAATGTCATCTGTTAGGATCGCGAACTTATCCGGCCCGTTGACACCTCGCTTGAGCCACTCATCGGTCAGGGCTTTGCGGATCTCGATTGATTTAAGCCGCATATTCACCCATTCGGGCGAATACCCTTTACGTAGATACGCCTGCATAGCACGTTGGATAGCACGTTCGGGGTCAATGGTTTCTTCAACGCGCTCATACCCAACACGGGCAAGCCACAATTTAAACGGTTCCGCGTTAGGTGACGGAATGGACTGAATAATCCGAAACATCATTTCGGTGTCAGCCGCATCGCTTAAATATTTTTTCCCGTCTGCAGCAGGAAATTTCAGTTGTACGATTTTTTCGTACACCTGACTTCCTTCATTAGCAAGTTTTCGCTTCAGATCTGACCAATATCTTTTAGGAATGGAACTTTCGGTTAGAGCCTCAACAACATCTACGACCGCAAAATACCACTTCTCTTCTTGTTCAGACCAAGAACGTCGGATACGTTTGCCTTCAAAAATTGTTTGATTCGCGGGATTGATTTGGTTACTCATACATACCCCCTTTGAAATTGGTTGGATTGAACCGTACCTGCGGGGGAAAAGTACGGATTAGAAATTGGCCTATATTATCACGCATGCGCATGACCATCCAATTGTTTGACGACCACGGGCGCGTTACAAAACATCCAAAGACGCCGAACAAAAATCAAACGTATCAAGACTCCACTCGTTTTTATCG
>JAHFGF010000019.1 GCA_023247595.1 Candidatus Omnitrophota bacterium | reverse complement strand
AACAGTTTTGGTTGCCACGCATTTTATCGACAAGTTGGCAGCCGAATACGACGGGGCCGTCTATCTGAGCGAAGGCCGGCAAATCATTCCTGCCGAAGGAAGTTTTATCGGCATGAAGATAGGAAAGAAATAATGCGTTGGTTAACTGAACCGCTTGAATATCAATTTATCTGTTCAGCCATGCTGGCGGCTGTTGTCATTGGAGTGACTTGCGCAGTCCTTGGAGTTTTCGTGGTTTTAAGGAGGATGTCAAATGTCGGCCACGCCTTGTCGCACAGCGCGTTGCCCGGATTGGTTGTCGCTTACCTGACAGGGATTCATCTTTTTATCGGGGCCGCGGCCGCGACCATTCTTACCGCCTTGGGAATTGGTTTAATTTCCAAAAATGAAGATGTGTATGAAGACACCGCGATTGGTATTTTTCCGACGGCGATGTTTGCTTTCGGTATTCTTTTGATGAGTAAAACAAAATCGTTCCGTGATTTATCGTCCATGCTTTTCGGTAATATCCTCGGGGTCACAACAGAAGATTTGATTTTAATTGCGGTCATTGCCATCATTGTGTTGGGTGTGGTGGTTCTTTTTTATAAGGAATTTGAACTTTTTTCTGTGGATCCCAACTATGCCAAGACGATTGGCATTCCATTGGCAACGATCCGTTACGCGCTCATGATTCTATTGGCCTTGACCGTTGTTGCCGGTATCCAGGCAGTTGGTACAATTCTCACCACCGCTTTATTAGTGGCCCCGGCCGCAAGCGCTAGAATGCTGACAAACCGTTTGAAACATATGCTTTTGATTTCCGTCGGAATTTCTGTCTTTTCCGGTTTAGCCGGCATTTATTTATCCTATTATTTCGGGTTGTCATCCGGTGCGGCGATTGTTTTTGTCTGCGCTGTGATTTTTTCGTTGTGTTGGGCCGGTCAATTATTACGGAGGTGAGTTGTGCCGAAAGTCAAAAATAAAAGCGCTGAGGTTATCACGTTTAAGATGGATCGTTCGCTTAAGTCAGCGATGCGCGGGATTAAAAATCGGTCGGAATTTATCCGTTCAGCCATTTTGGCTGCCCTTGATAATGTCTGCCCGTTTTGCCAGGGCACAGGCGTTTTGACGCCGCACCGCAAGAAGCATTGGAATGATTTGGTAACGCATCACAAAATGAAAGAATGCGGTGAATGCCACGAGCATGTTTTTATTTGTCAGCCGTGAAATTTTTTAAAAACAATGACGCTAAAGTTTGAAATAATATTTTTACGAGTGTATGATAGTGACCATGAAATCAAATGTAATGTCTCGATTTAAATATCTGTCTCATCGCCTTTGTTTTTTTCTGGCAGTCTTTCTTTTGTTAACGGGAAAGTCCGCGTTTGCTGACTTGATTATAGAAAACGGCAAACGGGTGACGATAGATTATGTTCTTCTTATCAACAGCGATCAGGTGGAATCAACCGTCGGTAAAGAACCTTTGACATTTTTGGTCGGGAGTAAGAATGTGATCCCCGGTTTGGAAAACCAGCTTTTAGGAATGATGGTTGGTCAGGAAAAAAAGATCATCGTTGATGCCAAAGATGCGTACGGGCCGGTTGATCCCAGCGCCTTTAAAGAAGTGCCAAAGTCCTCTATGCCGCCAGCGACGGAATTGAAACCTGGTCTTGTGGTTGAGGTTGATGATCCGCAGGGCGGTTCATTCCCCGGTGTGATTTGGGAAGTCAAGGCGGATTCGGTTGTCCTGAATTTTAATCATCCCTTAGCCGGCCAAACATTAGAATTTGACGTAAAAGTCCTCGATATCCAATAATGAATCCCGCCAAGCGGTACAAAAAATCACTTTTCATTTTCCGCCGTGATTTGCGATGTGACGACAATACGGCATTGATTCACGCGTTAAATGAATCTGATTCGGTTGTCGCGTGTTTTATTTTCGATCCCCGCCAAGTGAAAAATCATCCTTATAAAAGCGAACCCGCCTTTAACTTTATGCTGGAATCCTTTGAAGATTTAAAAGAACAATTAAAACAGCGAGAGGGAACCTTGTATTATTTTGAAGGGAAGCCGGATGAGATTGTCGAAGAACTGATTGTTAAGGACGGGATCCAGGCGGTTTTTGTCAATGAGGATTATACTCCGTTTAGCGTGACCCGCGATTTGTCGATTAAAAAAGTGTGTGAGCGCCGGCACATTGATTTTCGCACTTATGCGGATGCTTTATTAAATGAACCAAAAGCGGTCACCAAAGATGCGGGGGGAGTCTATACGGTTTTTACTCCTTTTTTTAGAAAGGCCCAGCAGCTGGATATTAAAAAACCTGTGGCTCAAAAGCAGACGAATGTATTTAGCGGAACAGTACATACAACGAGTTATTCAAAGCCTTCGCGTCAGCCGTCGGGTAAAAGCCGTATGAAAGGCGGCCGGCAGGAGGCGCTGAGTATTTTAAAGAATTTAAAGAAGTTTAAAGATTATGATGCGCATCGAAATATTCCGGCCAAGGGAGCTACCACGGGGCTTTCCGCGCATCATAAATTCGGGACATGTTCTATCCGGGAAACTTTTCATGCGGTTGCTGAAAGTTTAGGCCGAGGGCACACCTTAATCGATGAACTTTATTGGCGGGATTTTTTTTCGCATATTGCTTACCATTTTCCCCATGTTTTCGGAGAATGTTTTTATGAAGAGTACAATGCCCTGGCCTGGGTGAATGATGCGAAGGCGTTTCAAAGGTGGTGTGACGGCCAGACCGGTTTTCCTATTGTTGACGCCGGCATGAGGGAACTCAATGAAACGGGTTTTATGCATAACCGCGCGCGGATGATTACGGCTTCGTTTCTCGTCAAGGATTTGCATATCGACTGGCGTTGGGGAGAGCGGTATTTCGCCTGCCGACTGGTTGATTATGATCCCTGCGTCAATAACGGAAATTGGCAGTGGGCGGCTTCCACCGGATGCGATCATCAGCCGTATTTCCGGATTTTTAATCCTTGGCTCCAGCAGAAGAAATTTGATCCGGATTGCCGATACGTTAAACAATGGATTCCGGAATTAAAAAATCTTGACCCTCAAACCATCCATCACTGGCATGAACAACCAGGCAGTCTCTTGACGCAGTATCCTGCTCCAATCGTGGATCATAGTGCTCAAAGCATCAAAGCGAAAGAAATGTTTCGGGCAATCAAACGAAACGGGGAACAATCAGATGGTGTTTAAAACGAGCACCGGGCAGTGGGCGTTGCGAAGGATTCTTTCGACCCTGGGCCCAAGAAAAAGCCGGTCGGAAAACGGATGGACATCGGTTCCTAAAATAATCAAATCATAATTTTCTTTTTGCGCGATTTCCAAAATCACCTGCTCCGGTTCAGGTCCCACTTTCACTTCCACTTTTGTCGGGATTCCTTTGGCCTGACCTGCCTTGCGCATTTCCTCCAATATACGGATGGAATTTTTTAACTGACGTTCAAATATTTCATCACGCATAACCGAATGCCAATCTTGCGCGTCTTTGACTACGACATTCATAATGGTTACCGTTTCTGTTTCTATGGATGACAAAAGAAACGAAAACTCGACGGCATATTTAGAAGCGAGCGATCCGCTTGTCGGAACAAGGATTCTTCTGGGGATCCATGGTTTTGAAACGTCTTTGGCATGAATGATGGCGGTGGAACAGGGAGCCATGCGGATTAAAGAATCGATCATGGAAGAAAACAAGGCCTCTGAGTCGAGGGTTTGTTCCGAGGCGCCCAATAAAAGCAAGTCATAATCTTTCTGGCATTCATCGAGTATAGCGTTGACTGGACTATTATGTGCAACCAGCTTAGGCAGAACTTCCTTTTGAGGAAAGAGATATTTGGATGGAATGATGGTGCCCGTATGCTTAATGCTAGAATTCGGCGGGACAACGCTCATTAGAGTTACGGAGCATCCGTTCTTTTTATCAATTTCTTTCATGATCAGAGATTTGATGGAAATCATAAATTGCGACCGGTCGTTTTCATCCCGGTTGCGCACCGGTACCAGGATGCGATGGATTCTGGCGATGGGACTTGATTTGGTGACTTCTTCTTCGTTGAGACGTTTCTGTTCTTCGTCGCTGATTTTGACATGCCTTAAGGTGAAGCGCAGCGCCAGCGGCGCGAGCAGAGAAGTCAAAATCGCCATAATGACGATGATGGAAAAGAAATCTTCCGTAATGATTCCCAACGATAACCCAATGGACGCAATAATAATGCCCATGGCGCCGCGGGCATTTAATGCGGCGCCAAAGCTTAAGGATGTCCAGTGGTCAAGCCGGCCGATAATTCTTGCCCCGACATAAGACCCAAAAACTTTGCTGAAAATAGCGACACTTAGGACGAGAAAGGTGGCATTGATCAGTTCCGGTTGAAGGAGGTTGACAATATTTACTTTTAAACCAGCGATCGCAAAAAAAATGGGAGCAAAGACACCCATAGTGATTGATTCAATGCGTTCATGAACATATTGAGGAAGCCTCGGCATTTGTCCCAGGATGATGCCGATCATAAAAGCGCCGAACATGGGTTCTAATCCCAGCAGATGGCCTATGGCGCCCCATCCGAACGTGGTAATAATCGCCAGTGAGATATACCGTTGAGAGCTGACAATTTCATCTTGCACAAAATCCAGCATCCATTTCACCACCCAGCGGGCAACCGTAATGCTTAACAGAATAAATAAGGCAACCGATCCTGCGGAATGCAGGATGTTTCCCGCCGTAAGTGCGGCTCCGCTGGCCAGTGTGGTGACAATCGACAAAAGCGTCCATCCGACGGTATCATCAATCATTCCTGCTGCGATAATGCTTTGGCCGATATCCCGGCGCATAAGTTTCATATCGATAAGAATTTTAGCGATAACTGGAATAGCTGAGATCGACATAGCGGTCGCGAGGAACAGAGCAAAGACCAGGCGTTTGTTTGGATCAACAAGAAGTTTATCCGGTATGACCTGCGCGATCAAAAAACCGCACAGAAGGGGAATAACCAGTCCACCAAGAGCGGTTCCCATAACGGATTTGGCTTTTCGGGAAATGAGTTTGAGGTCGGTTTCATATCCGGTCAAAAGCAGCAACAGCATCACACCTAGCAAACTTAATCCCTCGAGCAGATAACCCTGCGCGGGTTCTTTGATGGCAAAGATGTGATTGAGGATAGGGATGTGTTTCCCTAATAATGACGGGCCAAGGATGATGCCTGCCAGTAATTCGCCCACGACCGAAGGTTGGCCAAAACGCTGGGCAATTTCTCCCAAGGTCCGCGCTGTAAAAAGAATTATCGCGATTTGTGCAGTCAGGATAAGAACATCATGATGGGAGGGTGTTAACATATTTGTCATGACGTATCCAAATTAATGATTAAGTGTGGAATTGATTCTGGTTTAAGTTACATACGGTTTGCGAAAAAGTCAAGCGGTTTGGTTACTGGTATGATAGTATCGACGGATTTTTTAATAATTTGCAGTTTGATTCTTAAAGATATTTGAAAATTTAATGCGGAATCGGCAGGAGGCTCAATAGATTGGTTATCAAAAGCATGGTGCATAATCCCAGCATGACGCCCCACGCGGCCAAACTGTGGCCGCCTTCTTCAATGGCTTCGGGCAAAAGTTCAGAAACAGTCATATGGATCATGGCACCGCCGGCAAAACCAAGGCCGATGGGAAGAAGCGGTTCAAACATCCAGGCGATAATAGCGGAAGGGACCGCCATAATGGGCTGCGGGATGCTGGAGAGAATCGAGGCCCAAGCGCATCGCGCGGTTGAAACATTTTCCGCTTTGAGCGGTAGAGAGATGGCAATGCCTTCGGGAATGTTATGCACCGAAATGGCAATGGCCATGACCAGTCCGAATTCCAGATTACCCGTCGCGAAACCGACTCCGATCGCGATTCCTTCCGGAATGGAATGCAGAAACATCACAATAAAAATCAAAAGACTTCGCTTGGAAAATCCTTGAGAGGCTTCAATGGATTTTGTGTCATGAGTGCGGATGATTTTTTCCGTGAACCAAAAAAATAGAGAACCCAGCAATAATCCCAGGATCACCATATAAGGAGCGCCGGGAATTTTATTTTTTAGGGAAATGCCTTCTTGGGCCAGGGAAAAAACAGAGGCCGATATCATCATGCCTCCCGCGAA
This sequence comes from Candidatus Omnitrophota bacterium, assembly GCA_023247595.1. The sequence continues at coordinate 8,567 of JAHFGF010000019.1, read as the reverse complement.
GGAACAGGAAAAGGCCCGCAAAATTTTGGAGTTATTCTTAACGAAGTGAACCGGAATGGCGCCCAAACCAGTTGCGAGCGCGCTAATAATGCCAGTCCATAACGACCATAAGACTATGTTGGAGTGTTCCATAAAAAATTCCTTTTGTAATGTGTGGCCATATTAACACGGTGGTTTTAGGGGTTAAATAGATTTTATTTAAATATTCGTAAATATTCGCCCATTCAGGCCTAAGAAAAAGCTAAAAAATATACTATCGGGAAATCGTAAATTTTTTATTAAGTTGTTATAAACGTTTGATATTAAGCGCGATGGAAAGTTTTATCTAAAGAAAATCAAAGATTAACATGCCCTTAACACAATCTTAATGTGAGCCGTTTAAAATTGCATTAAATTTAAACGATGAAAGAAAGGAAAGTGTTATGAGGAAATGGATATTTGTTATGACAACCGTGATGTTTACTTTGACAACAGGGTTGGGTTACGCGGCTACAACGCAAGTGGATTCCTTGATTGAAAAATTAATCGATAAAGGAATCTTGACGAAATCGGAGGCGCGTGAAATCAAGCAGGAAATAGTCAGCGATGAAAAGGTGTTGCGTGAAGATGCCATGAAAACGAGCATTCCTGAATGGGTTCAAAAAACAAAGCTTAAAGGCGATGCCCGTGTTCGGTATCAATATGAAAAAAAGAAGAACGATACGGAATCCAGAACACGCGGCCGTGTTCGTTTTCGATTAGGGCTTGAAAATCAAGTCAATGATCAATGGAAAATCGGCGCTGGTTTGGCCACAGCGGAAGTTGCTACAACATCCGATGATGCCAGGTCAACTAATATGACTTTTACGGATGGTTTTCGCAGAGGTGATATCCGTTTGGATTATGCCTTCGCGGAATTTCAGGCCGCTCCTTGGGCCAAAGCTATTGCTGGAAAATTTGTTAAAACCGATTATCTCTGGGTTCCAACAGATCTAATTTGGGATTCGGATATTAATCCTGCCGGCGCTGGTTTGCATTTGGAACATAAATTTTCAGACAATTTGAATGTCTATTTAAACGATGGTCTGTGGGTTATTGATGAAAACGGAAAAACAGACCGGACCGATCCATTTATGGGATATGTTCAGGCTGGAGTTAAAACTCAAATGGGAGCTGTTGATGCACATGTGGCCGGTATTTACTATGGTTTTGCCGGAGTTAAAGGGACAACAGTTGATGGAACATCTTCTACTAATACTCTGACGGGTGGAGTTTTACAGTATGATTATGATTCCCTCGGAGCTTCCGCGGAAATCGGTATCAAAAATCCATTAGGACTGGAATCCATCGAACGTTTGGCCTTTTTTGGTGATTATATTCAAAACGTTGATCCCAATGATAATAAAATTGGCTGGGCCAGCGGAGTTAAATTTGGTGATGCCAAAGTTGTCGGAAAAAATCAATGGCAGGTTAAATATCAATATTCCTATTTAGGGATGGATGCCTTTATTGACGCGTTTCCTGATTCCGACCGTTTGGGAGGTGTCACGGATACCAAAGGCCATGAGTGGATCCTTGAATACGGTTTAAGCAAGAACGTGGTTTTGGGATTGGATTATTATCAGGATGACCGCATCACAGGCACAAAGAATCGCCAGAAATTAATCCAGGCTGATTTGAATCTGAAGTTTTAAATTTTGAGTTTTAATTTTTCTGTAAATGATGTACTATCAAACCTATTAAGGAGATATCAAAATGAATAAGCAAAGTTTAATTGTGGGGATGCTGTTGGCGGCGGGAGTTGCCATTCCTGCCATAGCGGCTGACATTATTAAGGTGGATGGTTCCAGCACGGTTTTCCCTATTACCGAGGCTGTTTCTGAAGAATTTGGAAAAACAGGCGGCGGCAAAGTTATGGTCGGGATTTCCGGAACAGGCGGAGGTTTTAAACGTTTTTGCCGCGCGGAAACCGATATTTCCGACGCGTCCCGTCCAATCAAAGATAAAGAAAAGGTTTCATGCAAGGAAAGTTCTGTCGACTTTGTTGAACTTCCGGTTGCCTATGACGGTTTGGCTGTCATGGTCAACCCCAAAAATACTTGGGTTGATCGTTTGACCGTCGCAGAACTTAAAAAAATTTGGGCTCCTGAAGCGCAAGGCGTAATTACTAAGTGGAGTCAGGTCCGTGATGGTTTTCCGGATGAACCCATTGCTTTGTTTGGCCCTGGTACAGATTCCGGAACTTTTGATTATTTTACCGAAGCCATTAACGGCAAGGCGGGTTCAAGCCGCGGTGATTATACAGCCAGTGAAGATGATAACGTGCTGGTTGAAGGCATTGCGACTGAAAAAGGCGCGCTGGGATATTTTGGTATTGCTTATTATGAGCAAAATAAAGACCGCTTAAAAGTCATTCCTATTGACGATGAGAAAAGTGATAATGGCGACGGTCCGATTGTGCCGTCAGCTTCAACGGTTATGGATGGAACATATCAGCCGTTAGCCCGTCCTATTTTTATCTACGTCAATGTGGCTTCCGCGGAAAAAGAAAATATCAAAAAATTCGTGGAATTTTATTTGGAAAACGCTCCAGAATTGGTCGAAGAAGTCGGTTACATCCCGCTTCAAGAGGAAGCTTACGCCATTGTCAAAGAACGTTTTGCCAAGCGCGTCAAAGGTTCTGTTTTCAGCGGAGCCAAAATTGGCGTCAATATGACAGACTTGCTTAAAATGGAAAAATAATGCTGGATAAAAAGAAATCTATCCGGAAATTTAAAGAAACGGTGATCGAGGGGCTGCTATTTTCATGCAGCCTCTTGTCCGTTTTTACGACCGGTGCGATTATTTATATCCTGCTGTCTGAAACGATCCAGTTTTTTAAAGCGGTTCCGATTGTGCAGTTTCTAACCGACACGCAATGGACGCCGTTATTTACCAACAAGCACTTTGGAATTCTTCCTTTATTATCCGGCACTATTTTAACGACGGCCATCGCGGTTGCCGTGGCGGTGCCGGTTGGTCTTATTAGTGCTGTTTATTTAAGTGAATATTCCCATTCTAAAATGCGCAATGTGATTAAGCCGCTCATGGAGATTCTCGCGGCAGTGCCCACCGTTGTTTATGGTTATTTTGCTTTATTATTTGTCACTCCGATTTTGAGAAAAATATTTCCAGGCATTTCAGGTTTTAATTCACTGTCGGCGGGATTGGTCATGGGAATTATGATTATTCCTTTAGTCTCGTCATTAAGTGAAGATGCCATGCATGCCGTGCCGATGCGCCTGAAAGAAGGGGCCTATGCGTTGGGTTCTAATAAACTTCAGGTCGCGTTTTTTATTGTTCTTCCGGCCGCGCTTTCCGGCGTTATTGCCTCGATTATCCTCGCTGTTTCAAGGGCCATCGGAGAAACAATGATTGTTGCCATCGCGGCTGGCCAACAGCCGCATTTGACGTTTAATCCTCTGATTCCTGTTGAAACAATTACGGCTTATATTGTGCAGGTAAGTTTGGGCGATACGCCCCATGGAACCATTGAGTATCGGACCATTTTTGCCTGCGGCATGGCGCTGTTTACCCTGACGTTTTTTTTGAATATTATGAGTTTCAAATTTAAAGAACGGTTCAAGGAAGTCTATGATTAGCACCATGACAGAGGCAAAAAAGCAAAGAGTCAAAATGATGGACAGTTTATTTTCCATTGTTGGCATAGGTGCTACTTTTTTTGGGCTTATTATTCTTTTTATTTTGGTCGCGGATGTTATTCACGACGGGTGGGGAAGATTGAGCTGGCAGTTTTTAACCAGTTTTCCTTCGCGTAAAGCCGCTAATGCCGGCATTCTTTCGGCTTGGGTGGGAACGCTGTGGATCATGTTCACAACCGCAGCCATTGCGATTCCCATTGGGATCGGTTCCGGCATTTACCTGGAAGAATATGCCAGGAAAAACAAGTTTACTGATTTTATTGAAATTAATATCGCAAATTTAGCCGGTGTACCTTCGGTTATTTATGGGATTCTTGGACTAGGATTATTTGTTAGAACATTGCATATGGACCGCAGTGTTTTGGCCGGCGGTTGTACGTTGGCACTTTTGATTTTACCCATTGTCATTTTGTCGACCAGAGAGGCGTTAAGAACAGTGCCTCAATCCATCCGAGAGGCTGCCTTGGCGTTGGGGGCAACTCGGTGGCAGACCATCCGTCATCAGGTTTTGCCTGTTGCTTTTGGCAATATCTTGACCGGAATTATTTTGGCCATGTCCAGAGCCATTGGTGAAACAGCTCCTTTGGTGACTCTCGGAGCTTTGACTTACATCCCATTTTTGCCGCAACAGCCTGTTTCCGTCTCGAGCCAGGCACCGTACCTAAATTTAACTCTTAAAGGTTTGATGGATCCGTTTACTGTTTTGCCTATTCAGATATTTAATTGGGTTTCACGGCCGCAGAAAGCGTTTTTGGAATGCGCTGCCGCCGGGATTATTGTGCTGTTGATTATTACATTGTGCATGAATGGCGTGGCGATTTATTTGCGTCAGAAAAATCAATATAAAAGATAATTAGAATTTCTTAATATCATTATAATAATCAAGGTTTAAACTATGCCAACCGCCCAAGAAAAACCTGTTAGTTCACAGATAGAAAATATGATCAATCAACAGCTTTCAAACGAACCCGGAATGGAACCGAAAATTAAAGTCATTGATTTTAATTTTTATTACGCGGCCCATAAGGTTCTCAAAAGTGTTTCGTTTAATATCAATCCAAAATATGTCACGAGCATTATCGGCCCGTCGGGTTGCGGTAAGTCAACGCTTTTGCGGTGCATGAACCGCATGAATGATCTTGTGTTGAATTCAAGGCCGGAAGGGACGATCCTGATTGACCAGCAGGATATCTATGACAAATCCATTGATGTGGTTGAACTGCGAAAAAAAGTAGGGATGGTTTTTCAAAAGCCGAATCCGTTTCCGAAAACAATTTTTGAGAACGTGGCCTATGGTTTAAAAATTAACGGCATGCGCGATAAGAATTTGATTGCCCAGCGGGTCGAAGAAAGTTTGCGGGATGCCGCTTTATGGGATGAGGTTAAAGACCGTCTCAAAGACAGCGCCTTGCGCCTCTCCGGCGGTCAGCAGCAGAGATTATGCGTCGCGCGGACGCTGGCTATCGAACCCGATATCATTCTTATGGATGAACCGGCTTCCGCCTTGGATCCCATTGCCACGGCCAAGATTGAAGAATTGATTTTTAAATTAAAAAATAAATATACCATCGTCATTGTCACCCACAACATGCAGCAGGCTGCGCGGGTTTCCGACATGACCGCTTTTTTGATGCAGGGTGAATTGATTGAGTATGGAAAAACCAGCGATATCTTCACTAAACCTACCAAGAAAATTACCGAAGAATATATAACCGGACGATTTGGTTAGAGACAATACCATTGTCTTAGTTCAAACATTTCAGAAATTTGACTGATATTTTGACTTTCCGAGAATCTGGTTACACTTAGACGAGGATAGGAATCATGGAACGGCATTTCACAGACGATTTAAATGAACTCAACGCGATGTTATTGAAGATGTCGAGTCTGACGGAAGTCGCTATCGATATGTCCATCCTCGCTCTCAAAGAACTTAACACGAACATGGCCCAGGATGTGATTAGTAAAGACAGTCAAATCGATGAAATGGAAATTGAAGTGGAAGAGAAGGTCATCGATATCATCGCTTTGCATCAGCCGCTGGCCCGCGATTTGCGGTTTGTGACGACGGCTCTTCAGATTAATGCCAATCTCGAACGCATCGCTGATTTAGCCGTCAATATTTCACAGCGGGTTTTGGAATTGGCTTCTGTTAAACCGCTTCTTAAGCCATTAATTGATATTCCCCGATTATCGGAATTGGCAAGAATCATGGTGCGTCAGTCCATGGATGCTTTTGTCAATCACGACCAGAATCTGGCCCGTGACATCATTCATATGGAATCTGAAGCCGACCAGCTGCGCAACCGGATTCAAGAAGAGCTGACGCATGAATTTATTATGGTCGACGGAAAAACAGCTCCCAGAGCAATCCCGTTGTTGTTAATCGCCCGGCATCTCGAGCGGATTTGTGATCAGGCGACCAACATCGCGGAAAGTGTTATTTATCTGGAACAGGCCATCGTCGTCAAACACCATCCCGAAAAACTACAGCTCCCATAAATATTTACGGTTTAGAAAATAACATTTTCCTGTTTTTCCCAAACAGGAGGCGTGTTATACTTGGTGCAACTTTCGATATTATCGTGAATGTTACGGAAAGTATCCGCATGTCTAAAAAAATTTTGGTGGTTGATGACGATCTTGAAATCGTTGAGCTTGTCCGCAAGCGGCTTGAGGCTCATCAATATTCGGTTTTGACAGCGACGGATGGAGCGGCGGGTTTTAATTTGGCGCTGGAACAAGTTCCTGATCTGATTGTTCTTGATGTGGTCATGCCGTCCATGGACGGTTACACATTTGTTCAGGAATTAAAAAGGAATGAGGCGCTCAAAAAAATACCAGTAATCGTTATTACCGCTAAATCAGATATGGAAGCTTTATTTTTAAGTGAAGGTGTCAATTACTGTTTGATTAAACCTCTTCAAACAAATCTTTTATTGGATAAAGTCCGGTCATTGATCGGTTAATTAAAATAATCAATTTTTAGAGTTCTTAATCATGACTTCCTACGAAGTTCGGCGCATCATTCCTCAAGATCTTCAACCCATCACAAGTTTGCAGGGTTACTTGTCTCAGGGAGGCGGTAAAGGGCTGTCGAATGCAAAGGCCATGTCTCCGGAAGATGTCATCGCGACCTTAAAAAAAGCCAATTTAAGAGGCCGAGGCGGCGCTGGCTTTCCAACAGCGGTCAAGTGGGGCAGTATCCGCAATGAACCTTGTCCGGTCAAATATGTGGCTTGTAATTTTTCGGAAGGCGAGCCAGGCACGTATAAAGATCGTTATTTCATCCTGAAAAATCCCTACCAGCTCTTTGAAGGTATTGCCATTGCGTGTTATGCCATTGGCGCCAAAGAGGCCTATATCGGGATTAAACACAAATACAAACCTCAAGTCAAAAGGCTTTTTGGGGCGCGTAAGGAAATGGAAGAGGCCGGGTTAATTCCTAAAGGATTGATTAAAATTCACCAAGGGCCGGATGAATATCTTTTTGGGGAAGAAAAAGGCTTGATTGAGTCCATTGACGGACGGTATCCCATGCCCAGAAATATTCCGCCGTATATTCAGGGGATCAATTTTTCACCAGGGTCGCCTAATCCGACATCGGTCAATAATGTGGAAAGTTTCTGCCAGGTTACGCATATTATGGCCAACGGCCCGGAATGGTTTAAGCAGGTTGGTTCTGAAGACACTCCTGGGACGGTTATTTTTACAGTATCCGGTGACGTTAAAAATCAGGGGATTTATGAAATCCCTGCGGGTTTATCTTTAAAGACCCTTTTATACGAAGTCTGCGGCGGACCGGTTGGAAATCATCCTTTTAAGGCGGTTTTTTCGGGTGTGGCCAGCGGTGTTGTAACGCCGGAACGATTTGATACGCCGCTGGATTTTGGTTCCATGCGGAAAATCGGGGGTGGGCTGGGTTCGGCGGGGTTCATTGTCTATGATGAAAGCGCCTGTATGGTCCAGGCGGCCTTAAAATTCTCTAATTTCCTGGCCAAAAGTTCTTGCGGACAATGTGTCCCTTGCAATCGAGGGACAGCGCAGATTACGGAGCGTTTAAAAAGGATTGAAGAAGGCGATGGCACTCAGGATGATCTTGAGGCGATTTTTGAAATTTCTGGACGCTGTACGAGTCAGACCCGCTGTTTTCTGCCAACCCAGGAGTCTATTTTAATACCCAGTATTATCAAAACCTTTATGAAGGAATTTAAACAGCACATCGATTCCAAACAGCGCGATGAGCGCGATTTGATTCTTCCTAAAATTGCTGATTTTGACGAACAAAAAAGAGTTTTTATCTATGACGATCCCGCCAAATTCCCCATTTAGCCGGCAAGGATTTATAAATTAATTTTGATTGAATTTCTTTAAAATAATGATAATATTTTCAAGTTTGTCACCTTGGAAGGGGGGCCGAAATCCACCAGTATTTGACTAATAAAAGTACATCAAATAGAAAACAAGGTATAAAAATCACTTATAAAACAAAAAAGGAGAAATGTAATGAAAAAAGTATTATTCACGTTAACCGCTGTTCTAGCTTTAACCCTCGCAACTAAGTACATGACCGTGCAGGCTGAAGAAATGGCTGGCGAAGAAACTAATTCAGCTGTTGAAGCTGTTATCAATGAAGCTGCCAATGAGTTAAACATGGTCAATGAAACTATGAATGAAACGATGAATGAAACTATGAACGAAGTTGACAATGCTGCTGAAAATATGGGTGGCGCTGCAGCTGGTGTTACTCAGTAATTCGTAATTGTAAATGAGTTATAAAAAGGCCAGGCGTAATTTGCCTGGCCTTTTTACTTTTGATTCTACTGACTTCTGTAAAAGTAATGGAACAAAGTGGTAGTCAGTATCCCTGTCTGCCCTGTCTGCCGA
>JAHFGF010000018.1 GCA_023247595.1 Candidatus Omnitrophota bacterium | reverse complement strand
TAAAAAATCATAAGGCTCAAGCAGACCAATGGCGTGAATAACTTGCTTCCATCGGGCCATTTGGCAGACACAAAGGCCTCGCGTAATGTCCCTTCTTGGGCATCATCCCCCAAATTAAAAACAATGCTCATGGTTGAAACAAAAACCTCACGCGCGGCAAACGAACCGATAAGGCCAATACCAATGCGCCAGTCATATCCTAACGGCTTGATGATTGGTTCCATCGCTGTTCCCATCTGGCCGGCATAACTCATTTTCAAGGCATCGGCACCGTCAAGATTGGGATGCTTCGGATAGGTCATCAATGCCCAAAGAATGACCGACATGGCAAGAATAACTGTGCCCGCGCGTTTCAAAAACAATCCGCTTCTTTCCCACATATGAAAAGCAACGGTTTTCCACGACGGCAAGCGATACGGCGGAAGTTCCATAATAAAAACTGGTTTTTGCGAACGCAACAGCGTCGCTTTAAAAAACCAGGCCATGACACACGCGCCGATGATGCCGATCAAATACATAATAAGCATGATCCCTGCTTTTTCAAAACCTGTGGCCTGCGGCATCAAGACCGCAATCATAATGGCATACACCGGAAGCCGCGCGGAGCAGCTCATCAAAGGCGCAACTAAAATGGTGATCAAACGGTCTTTCGGGCTTTCGATGGTTCTGGCCGACATAATACCCGGAATGGCGCAGGCGAAAGAACTAAGCATCGGGATAAAAGACTTGCCATGCAGTCCAACTTTGCTCATGACCCGGTCCATAATAAACGCCGCCCGGGCCATGTATCCGGTATCCTGGAGAAGACCGATAAACAAAAACAAAATCAGAATCTGCGGCAGAAAAATGACAACCCCGCCGACACCGGCGATGATTCCTTTGACAAGAAGGTCTTTAAGGTCTCCATCGGGCATGACCCCAGAGACCCAGCTGCTGATCTTCGCAAACCCAGCATCGATCCAACCCATTGGGTAAGTAGCAACCGTAAAGATCATATAGAACATGACCACCATGATCCCCAAAAAGAATACCCATCCAAAAAACTTATGCGTCACAAACGCATCGATCCTCTCGGTCAAGTCAGCGCCTTTTCTCGAAGCATTACGCACACTTTCCTTAATAATATGTTTGATCCAGTCGTACCTCGCTTCAATGGCAGCGGTCTTGGCGCGCAGGCCTTTGGCCATAAAGCGTTCCTGGATGATGTTGATCTGTGAAATAAGCTCCTGTTTATAAAACCGCTTTAACGGTTCGGATAACTTTTCTTCATTCTTAAGCTTCGGCCACTGCGACATAAAAACAAGCGCCTCGGCAAACGCCTCGTTTTTGCTCATACCCTCGCGGGTCAACAGCCGCACCAGATGATCCACATCTTCTTCAAGATCCGGCGCCATACGCCAGCCGCGGGTGTAATCCGCTTTGATGCCCGAGGCTATTACTTGCTTTAACTCTTCAATGCCTTTATTCTGATGCCCCACCGTCGGGACTATCGGAACACCCAGCATCATGGATAATTTTTTGATGTCGATTGAACGATTTAACCGTTCCACCTCATCCATCATATTTAAAGCAATTACAATAGGAATTCCAAGGTCTTGAATTTGAGTAACGAGATACAAATTGCGTTCAAGATTTCCCGCGTCCACCACACACACCACAATATCCGGTTTAGGCGTATCCGGTGTCCGTCCCAATAAAACATCGCGCGCCACCTGCTCGTCGGGAGAACGCACGGCCAAACTGTATGTTCCTGGAAGATCAATGACATTAACAACACGGTCGCCGGCCAAGACAAGGGTCCCGCTTTTTTTCTCAACAGTTACACCGGGATAATTGCCGACTTTTTGACGAAGTTTGGTAAACGCATTAAAGATGGTGGTCTTGCCGGAATTGGGATTGCCGGCCATAGCCACTGTTTTAATGGCAGAAGGCTGTTCGGTAAGTGTGTGTTCAGGAACGGTAGGCATATTTAAACGAGGAGAGTGACCTTGATCCTTTCAGCCTCGGCCTTGCGTAGCGATAACAGGTATCCGCGCACACGGATCTCGATCGGGTCTCCTAACGGCGCGTAACGAATGATCTCAACTTCCTCGCCGGGTGTCACACCCATTTCTACGATGCGTTCATAATCATCGTTGTCCGCGGTGAAGTCTTTAATGATCCCTCTTTGTCCCAGCGACATCTGGCTTAAGAGAACTACTTCTTCAGACATGGAGCGGCCAGCTTTTCCAAGGTCTTCAACAAAAATATTTTGAGCGAGTTTTTTACTGATGGCCACGCGAGCGTCAGCGACCTTGCAGATGATTGCGCCACTGTCGATCATCTTATCCACCACCGAAGATTCCCGAAATCCCATTTCGCGCAGACGATGAATAACTCCCTCTTCCCCGCGCAGACGGATGATCTTCACGCGATGGCCACAGGAGACATCGCTTAAAAGAATTTCTCCATTGGCGATATTTTTTTTACGATTGCCTAAAAGATTATCCAGCCAAGAAGGCGCCATATCAATCCTTACCACAGCCGGAACAATGGGATTTAGTGTTCTTGCGCAACGACCGCTTGAACGTTACCAACAAATACACGACGCTGACTGCAATAATGATAATGACGATCGCTGTTTGCATGATATCCCAAAGTTTAAAAACATCTCGAATGGTTTAAATCAGTCTTCAATTGACGTAATTCTACTACCGCCCAGCCCTGAAGTAAATCCTTTTCTGTTGCGAACAGACCACACATGCAGAAAAATGATCAGAGGCAAAAGAAATCCTAAAATGGAATGGCTTAAACTGGACCAATTGCGAAGCTCGTCGCCTCCCACATAATAAAGCCCCCACCCGGTCAGAATCAAAATTCCGCAAACAATCAGAAGCGATGTCCCAGACGGCCGCTGGCTCTTTTGCCGCCAGCCAGGTTTAATATGGTAAAGGACTGACCCAAAAACAATGAGAAATCCCATGGCAAGCGCCCCATGAATTTTTAATATCACGGCTTGAGCGGGATGCGTTTGCAGACCGAATTCATTTGATGTGTGCACACAGTATCGAAAATAAAGCCAGAAGACTCCTGATAACCACAGCAATCCACAGACTAAATAAAGCGATCGTTTGTGCCACGGGCCTAAGACCTGTTTCTTTAATCGTGCCATCGTTAATCCAGCGTTTCCTTAATTTGACCGTCGGAGCCAAACACCAAAGCCCGCGCTTTATAGCGGTTTAAACATCGAATTGCAATATCGGTTGATCCTAAAAGCACAATTTTCGTCAGCGCATCGGCGATACAACATTCCTCAGCAAATACGGTCACTGTTTTTGGCTCTTTTAAAAAATCTCCTGATGGCATATTCACATGTGCCGAGGCTGCCAAAACATCGCAGGACATGGACTCAATTCGCACCGACGATGTTGCCACCGCCGTCTGATGAATATCAAAAGGATGCACTGCGGATGCCGATACCCTGTCAATCCTGGTTGCGATCCGTGTCGCCGCATCACCCCAGACACGCAAATCACCACCGGCATTCACAATACCGTCAATCTGAACTCCCACCGCCAGCTGTTGAATCGTCTGTACAGCATGGTCGACTGCGTATCCTTTGGCAATGCCGCCCAAATCCATAATCCAAGCTCCGGTTTTCCGGACGCGCAAACCATTTATTTCCAGCGAAGGAATGATCGTAATATTTTCTTCATACGAAATACTCTTCTCAACCGCTGGAAGGACACCCCGCTCTGCAAGAGCTTTCCCGCAACGGATATCAAAGACACCATTCGAAAGGCACCATAAATCCTCAGCTACCTTTAATACTCCAATTGTATGGCCGGATACCGTCACCCACAAGTGTGGTTGTGCTCGGTTAAGCCTTGTTAAATCACTATCTGAACGGTGAAAACTCATTAAACGATCGATCGCATCAATGGCCTTGAAGCCTTGCGTGATCCAATCATTCAAAACAGATTCATCAGCCTCTGCCTGCAATTCAATCTGAACATAGGTACCTAAAAGAGGCTGAACCCGTTTAAGTTTTCGCTTTAAGGGTTTCGTAAGTAAAAAGTACACGACGGACTCCATTGGTTACATGCACGGATGAAAGAGTGGCACCGCTGATATTGGGAATATCTTTATCGACCTTGAGCGGGTCCTTGATGCTTTTACCGACGAAACGTTTTCTCCAACTTTCATCACGCACTTGATATCCATACGTTTCACGGTAATCCATAATTTCAATGCCTTTGACGGTTCCATCGGCATTGAGCCCGACCGCGTAGGTGATAAACTCATGTTTTCCGACGACTTCATCGATAATTACGGTTTCTCCCTCAGGGCCGGTCCACATACGGATGCGCTTTGTCAGGACCCGTTCATGCGATCTCTTCTCAATCGAACTCGCCTCCGACGGGTTTAAATCGAACCATCCCTCTTTCATAGCAACACCGGGGAAAAAGACATCGACGGCTTGCTGTTCGGTTAAATAAACCTCAGCGTAAGCGACATAAGGAATCGGCGCCATGACGGTTAAACCGAGCAAGATTTTATTCCAATAGCGATAATCCATGCATTCCTTTTAGAAATAAAAACCGGTCTTCACCCTTAGGCGGTATCGTTCAAAGTCATCCGCGTAATTACGGCCTCCGACAATAACGCTCGGGTCATCGCCCGTATAATCATGCGCCCATGGAAGCTGGTTTAAGAAAGTCGCGGTCACGAAAAAGTCCTTAGCGCCGTAATGAAGCGTGGGGCCGATATAATAAGCGTTATTGGTACGATTGGCCGTGCGTAACGTGAGCGCGGAAAATTCGCGTTCGTTCAAAAATTCAAAACCTGCCGACCAATTGGGCATAAACCGGTACGAAACACCCATGGTTATATTGGCATCTGATTCACGATCCCAATGTTTCTCAAAATCACGTGTATCCACATCGGCGTCCGGATCACCGGGCAAGTGCCGAAGCTCGCCGTCAATGGTAATGTTGCCCGCAATCACCAACCTGTCTTCAAAGAAATTCTTCTGCAGAATTATTTTTCCTTCCAACTCAACAATCCCTTGACCGACAGATGGTTCAAAATAAAGGGCAAGACCGATGGGATCCTTATAAGGGCTCAGCAAACGGTAAATACCCTCGAGAGAAACGCTCTTAAACTTTTGCTCATTAAATTTATCATCGGGGCCGGGCTGCCTTTCAGCAAAATTCTCGGCGGGTGCGGTTGTCCCGTCAATGCCGTTATGATAAGACTTGTTTTTGAGATAATTGAGATAAAATGCGGCCTGAAAATTATCCGTGACGCCATATTCAAAAGCCGTGCGGCCTTCCCAAACATCAAATTTACCCTGATCTTTGGCATGACGCCAAGTAAACCATTGTTCAATTTCTTTTTGCCCCTTAGGTAAAAGATCCGTAGTGTAGTTATATGCAAACTGGCTTTCTGCGGCAAAAACAGGGATGGAAGAAATGAAAACACCAAAACACAGCATGAACCATACTTTTAAGAATTTCATTTCTACTCCTTTTTTTCTTAATCAAAACGGAAATCCAACTTTGGCGCGTAATTCAACCGACTCATGCTCGTTTCCAAATATCTTGCCATGAACTATTTCATCCCTCTGTTCTTCATTCAATCCTCTGGCAGCCGGCAGCTGAAAAAGTAATGCCGTTGTAATCCAAAAATCTTTTCCTCCATAATGGACATTAGGCCCCAAAAAATAAGCACTGTGTTCCATATTCCCTAAACGAAAAGCATCAAATTCCTGATGATTTCTAAATTCCATACCTGCCCACCAATTATTCACAAACTGATAAGAAACACCGGCAGTATTTTCCCATTCCATCTCGTGCCCAAAATCAGAAATAGACCCATCTACTTCTTTATCTCTTTCCCATTCCATTTCCCAACTCATATTGACGGCAAAAACTAATTTATCATCAAGAAAGTTCTTCTGTAAAATCAGCTTTGGTTCAATCGAATATTTATCCGGTCCCACAGCCGGTTCCAAATATACAGCAAATCCAATCGGATCCTTATACGGACTCAATATACGATAGATACCCTCCAAAGAAACGGTTTCAAATTTAAACTTGTTATAGCTTTTATTTGTGTCTGCGTTACCTGCAACATCTTCGCCACCAGTTGTTCCATCTCTGTTATCTCCCTTGGCATAAACATGTCGATTATTAAAATACAAGGCAGTTTGAAAATTATCGGTCACGCCATACTCAAATTCGGTACGGTAGAGAGAATTAGAATATCTTCCCTCAGCTTTACCATATTTACCCTGATAGGTTTGCTCAAACTCCCATTTTCCTTTAGGTAAAGTATCGGTGGTATATGAATATCCGAACAAACCCTCACCTGCGAAAGCTGGGGAAGCCACTACTATGGCACCCATACAAAAAATAAGTCTCACACCTAATTTCCGAATTTCTTTTCTTATTTTAAAAATATCCATTTTAACTTACCTCACAGTTTAACTCTGAATCCCTCTGCTTATACAGTCGGTATCAGAAAATTATTAAATTTTCCCCACAGGCGTGGCAGCTTAATTAAATCGTCTCTTTAATCTTTCTTCAATCTGAACAATCTTCGAATCATAAACCGTGATGACAACTTCACCGTGTTTGATTTTACGGATCGATTTGATGATCTCATCCATGACGGTTTGATCAATTTTATTGCGTTCTTCATTCATACCAAAACCCCGGTATGTGTATATGCACAACTTGCGGATGTCATAAAGCCTCCTGTTAAGTTTGGCTTTGGATTCTTGATCGCGAGCGCGCTAAGTTAAATAGAATTACAAAATAATTTTTACAACGACTAATGATTTTTAAATAGTTGTGTGGTTTAAGGCGTAGGAGCCCTCCATCCTTATCCGTTTAAAGTCCCAAGAAACAATACATCTATGTATCCTTGTTTCTCTTCTGGGCGTTGGATTCAGGATCGCGAGCCTCTGAGGAAGGGTTATAAAGCGCGCAAAAGTTGCCGGCCTCCAAGAAGGCGGTCAATTGCGCGAGCGTAAAGATGTGAATCCGCTTACAACGCGGGCATTTCACTTCTAAGGCTTTTGTTAACTTCTTAAAGAGCAGCCGGCTGCATTGGCAACGCAACTCAATATCTTTTTTAACAAGGTCCGCAGATTGGTTCATCTTTGTCAAACACTATAGAGACCAACGTCATTGTTCGGTTACGTCGGTAATTTTTAAACTGTTATATAAGCCAATCAGCAACTTACTTGTTAAGAAATTATCATCCACCTCTAAATCTGTCAACAATTTTTTTGAAATAAGCTTAAAGATTGGCGTATTTGGATGGTTAGATGAAGTATTCCGGGTCAAGGACCAGCGATTTGACGAGCATCTCCACGATCTTTTTAACCGCGGAGTCGGAGTCCTCATTCTCAATAAGGACAAGGTCAACCTGCTTCTCGGCAAAACGGTTCTCCCCCACATTGACGACAAACGCACGGTTGGGACTATTAAGTTTTTTAAGCGTCTCAAGTTCATACTCGTCAATATTTGTGATCGATGTGATTAAAATAAGCCCCGCGTCTGTCATCAGATGGGCGAGCTCACCTAATTGCTGAATTTGTTCAAATTTACCAAGAGTTTTATCTTTGGAATCATGGGTTGCCAAAACCAAACGATTTGAAATACCCAAGAAATAAACAAAACGTCCAATATTAAACAAGGCTTCTTCGAGGGCTTTGGCGATGCGCTGCTTGCCGGTGTCAATGTCCCCTGTTAATACAATAAACGCAGACTTATGATCATATTTCTGCGCGCGCATCTCCGGCGTTATGTGGCTGCGCTCCCAGGCAAAATCGCGCTTTTTAATATGCTGACTTAACAAACTGTCCGAACCAGAAACAGATGACAAAATGATTCCGCCGCCGGAAATTTCATAATTATCAACAATGACAAAACGCCCGGTCTCGGCAATCTCACCGACCAAATCAAACGCTACCGGTTTCATCGTCTCAAATATGCACTCGCCAACCTCATGACGGTCAACGTGATCTTTCTGGCTCGAGGCCAATTCGGCAGCATTTAAAACGTGGAGGATTTCAGAAACAACGACCGGTACTTGCTGGGTCGCAATTTTCAATTTATAAATTTTACCTTTAACCAGCGGCTGCTTGCCCATCCAAAAAACATTGGCTTTAAATTTCGCGCCGACCTGAGGCAAACCTTCAGATATTTTGCATAATACTTCACCAGGGCGAATGTAAATTTCCGTGTCCATCGTAAAACCAACGCTCTGTCCGGCAAAGGCTTCATTCTGGACAGGGCCGTTAAAATATTCGACAGACTTGATACGGTTCTTCTTGCCCGACGGTAAAAACACGACATCATCGCCGACCTTGACTGTCCCGGCAGCAACACGGCCGGCCACAATGCGTCGTTCATCGCCTTCTTCAGTAAACTTATAAATGTCCTGAACCGGCATGCGAAAGACTTGATTTTCCTTAGGCGCCGTTTTCACAAAACCATCAAGAACATCCAAAATGTCTTCGCCTTGATACCAAGGCATGTTGGACGAATTGGAAACAATATTGTCGCCGTGAAACGCGGCGATCGGAATAAAAAATTTAGGCACAAGGTCGATTTCTTTAAGAAAATTGGTGTAATCCTTTTTAATCTGTTCAAAAACCTTCTGGTCGTAATTAACCAAGTCCATTTTGTTGACGCAGACCGCGACGTTTTTAATCCCCAAAAAACGCATGACATAGCCATGACGTTTAGAATTCTCTTTAATTCCTTCATGGGCGTCGATCAAAAGTAGCGCGGCCTCGGCGCGCGCCGCGCCGGAGATCATGTTCTTTAAAAACTCAATGTGGCCGGGAGCGTCGATAATAATATAATCGCGTTTCTTCGACTTAAAAAACGACCGGGCCGTATCAATGGTGATGCCTTGCGCTTGCTCATCTTTAAGCGCGTCTAATAAAAACGCATATTCAAACGGTTTGGCATTGCGCGCGCAATTCGCCTTGACTGCCTCAAGCTTACCTTCAGGTAAAGATCCCGTGTCCGCCAGAAGCCGGCCCACAAGCGTGCTTTTGCCGTGGTCGACATGCCCGACTATGACAACATTCATTTGTTCGCGATTAGTTTCCATAAAGACCTTATTGAAATTACGAAATTTGGAAATTATGAAATTAAAAAGAAACCATTCTTTCACTCAAAATCAACGCAACCAATTTCATAATTTCTAATCATTTCCAAATTTCTCTACATATACCCTTCTTTTCTTAGCGTCTCTAATCCCCCGCCGTCTTCCTTATCCTGGGCACGGCCGGATCGTTCGGCAATATTTTTAAACTTGCCGCTGCGTAATTCTTCAATAATTTCCTTAATATTCTTAGCCGTTGAATCAACCGGCGTTGTGCACGGATAACAACCTAGAGAACGATAACGTTTACCTTTGCCCTGATCAAAATACAAATACGTAATGGGAATGTTTTCACGCTCAATATATTCCCAAATATTAAGCTCTGTCCAATCCAACAACGGATGAACGCGGATGTGTGTTCCCGGAGCAAAATCAGTTTTAAATTGATTCCACAATTCCGGAGGTTGGTCACCAACATCCCAGTCGCTGTTACGATCTCGAGGAGAAAAATAACGTTCTTTGGAACGACTGCCTTCTTCATCGGCACGCGCGCCGACAATGACACCAGTATAAGGTTCTGTGTTGGTGTCGATATCGTATTGACCCGTCGCATGGTTAAGACGTTTGCGCGGCCAGGCGCCGGACAAGGTATTTTTAAGAGCGTCTGTCTTTAAAGCCTTGCAGCATGCGATGCGGTCAATGGCACCGTCCGGATAAGTGCGTTTGTCTTTCAGCGCCTGAACGTTTTGTCCAACGATCATATTAATTTTGAATTTCAAAGCCAACTCATCGCGGTATTTGATCATCTCAGGGATTTTATAATTTGTATCAATATGCACGAGCGGAAACGGCACATGGCCAAAGAAGGCCTTACGCGCAAGCCACAAAAGCACCGTCGAGTCTTTACCGATGGACCAAAGCATCACCAAGCTTTTGAATTCACGGTAAGCCTCACGCAGGATATAAACGCTTTGCGCTTCGAGTTGATCGAGCTTGTCTATAGTTTTCGACATATGTAACCTTCTGGTGAAACGTCATTCGTGAAGCGTGAATCGCAATCTCTTGCGCTTCACTTTTCACATTTCACGACTCACGATTTTTCTTCCACTTCGGATTATTATGTAATCCGTCCGCCCCCTTCGGGGGCGAGACCTCGCCCGACAAAAAAACTATGTTTTTCTGTCGAGGCGGGCATTCCTTCGTGGATTGTTATGCAGCCCACATTCCTTTTGTTCTGGATTCTCCCACCACCATCGTCCAGCGCGGATATCTTCGCCGGGCTTAACCGCTCGAGTGCAAGGCGCGCAGCCGATGCTGATAAATCCCTGCGCATGAAGCGGGTTCACATCGACCTTATGTTCCTTAATATAGGCATGCACTTGCTCAAGCGTCCAATCTGCCAAAGGATTGACTTTGATTTTGCCATTGGCCGCGTCCCATTCAAAAATCTGGATATCACCTCGCGTGACCGCCTGTTCTTTACGCAAACCGACAATCCAGGCGTCAACGGTGGCAAGCGCGCGCTTCAAAGGTTCAACCTTACGGACACCGCAGCAGAACTTGCGATTTTCAACCGATTCATAAAATAAATTAATTCCTTTAGACTGAACCATGTCCTCGACGGCTTTAGCATCCGGGAAATAAACTTGAAAGCGTAGATTATGATATTTTTTCTGGTTTCTGGCAAGCAAATCGTAGGCTTCCGGATACAGCCTTCCCGTATCCAAAGTAAAAATACCAATGTTCGGCGCCACTCGGAAAATGATATCTGTAATAACCTGGTCTTCTTCCCCGAGACTTGTTGCAAAAGTTATCTTTGAACCAAACTCATGAAACGCCAACGCAATGATTTGTTCAGCGTTTAATCCCTGCGCTTTGGTATTTAAAGTTGTGATTTTATTGTTCGTATCCATAGCGTCCTTCATTTAAATGTCATACATAATGGCTTTGCCGCGGCTGCGTTCGCGGTTACAAATGGATTCAAGCGTAACGGTGTCCATGGCTTTAATAACAGCGTCGTCTAATTCCTGCCAGACCGCATCCATCACATGCCCGTGTTTGGCAACTTTCGGCTTTTTGTCGGCTGAAAAACCTAAACCGCCAAAATTTTTGAACACATCGCTGATCATGACATTCTGGGGCGGTTTGATTAAAATGTATCCGCCGCTTTTACCGCGAACGCTATCCACATATCCCATTTGTTTAAGCGTAATGAGGATATGCACCAAAAAATTCATGGGAATCTTCTGGCGTTTGGCGATCTCTGCCACCTGCATCGGCCGACTGTTCGGCCAATGCAGTGCAAGTTCCAAAAGCGCACGACACGCGTAATCAATTCTTGCTGATACCTTCATACAAACAACCTCTTATATTTCAGTTCCGTCAGATTAGATTTCAAATTCATAGTAAGTGACCTGCCGCAAAGACACGAACACTTGGTCATTTTTCTTAAGCTTTAATAATTTAAATTCATCCTGCGAAATTTCCGCTTGAATCGGATTTCCATCCTCGGACTTTAAATCAATCTTAACCACAGAACCCGCTGGATTGATATATTCAACATTCGCCTTAAGCGATGATTTATCTTTCGGCTGACGGGTAATTTCAAATTGATGCGGCCGGACAAATACGCTGGCTGTTTTACTTTTCGTATCCATATTAGGCAAATCAATCGCGGTATTGCCGACATAGGCCTTACCATTCTCCACCCGGGCGTGAAAAAGATTCACATTGCCTAAGAAATTAAGAACAAATTTATTGGCCGGCTTATGATAAACCTCTTCCGGCGTTCCCTGCTGTTCAATGCGGCCTTTATTCATGACAACAATTTTATCAGCCACTTCCAATGCTTCTTCCTGGTCATGCGTCACAAACAAACTCGTAATATGCAATTGATCGTGAAATCGTCGCAGCCATTGGCGCAATTCTTTACGCACCTGGGCATCCAGAGAACCAAATGGCTCATCTAACAAAAGAACCTTGGGCTCAACCGCTAACGCTCGGGCCAGAGCAATCCTTTGCCGCTGTCCGCCGGAAAGCTGCCAAGGATAACGGTCACCCACCCAATCAAGCTGAACTAAATTTAACAGCTCTTTGACCTTTTCTTTAATTTTAATTTCATCAGGACGTTCCGCCTTTGGCTTGACACGCAGGCCGAAGGCCACATTCTCAAAAACCGTCATATGACGGAATAAAGCGTAATGCTGAAAAACAAATCCTACACCGCGGTCTTTGATCTTTGTTTGACGCGTGTCTTCTCCTTTAAAAAGAATCTGCCCTTGATCTGTTGTTTCCAGTCCGGCGATGATCCGCAGCAATGTTGTTTTTCCAGAACCGGAAGGCCCCAAGAGAGCTGTTAATTCTCCTGTTTCGACTTTTAGATGAACATCATCCAGGGCTTTAAATGAGCCGAATGTTTTGGAAACACCTTTGACTTCAATACTCATCAGTGAACTCCCTGATTAGCTGCTTTCAATTCATTTTTAAATTTTAATTCCACCAAGGATTTGACAACCAAGGTGACAAGCGCAAGCATGGCCAGAATGGAAGCCGCTGCAAAGGCCGCTGTGAAATGATACTCATTATATAAAATTTCAATATGCAACGGCAGTGTATTGGTTAAACCGCGGATATGTCCTGACACGACCGATACCGCGCCAAATTCACCCATGGCCCGCGCGTTACAAAGAATAACCCCGTACAACAAACCCCATTTGATATTCGGCAAAGTGATATACCAAAAAGTTTTGAATCCTCCGGCGCCGAGCGTTATGGCCGCCTCTTCTTCTTCATTGCCCTGCGATTTCATAATCGGTATTAATTCTCTGGCCACCATCGGGAACGTGACAAAAATGGTGGTCAAAATAATCGCGGGAGGAGCAAAAATAATTTTAATATCATGTTCTCTGAGCCACGGCCCCCAAGCCCCTTGAGCGCCGAACAGTAAAACAAAGATCATTCCTGAAATAATCGGAGAGACAGACAAAGGCAAATCAATAAGCGTCAGCAAAAAATTCTTGCCGTGAAAATCAAATTTCGCGATTGCCCACGAAGCGGCAACGCCAAAAACCAAATTCAAAGGAACCGCAATAGCGGCAGTCAAAAAGGTCAACCGGATTGCCGCGAGCATGGCGGGATCATTAAAAGATTTAAAATAAACCACCAAGCCTTTATTTAATGCCGTTAAAAAAACAACACCCAACGGCATCACAAGAAAAAGCCCAATATAAATAAGGGCAATCGTTATTAATATTCGTCGGACTACTGGAGATTCCCGGCGCGCGTTTGACATATCAACTCATTCCTATTCTTTTAGCCGCCCACCACTGAAGCAAATTTGTCAACGCCAACAACGCAAAAGAAACCAACAGCATAACGACCGCAATAGCCGTCGCCCCGGAATAATCAAACTGTTCCAACTTAGTAATGATCAACAACGGAGCAATTTCGGTCTTATTCGGCATATTACCGGCAATAAAAATAACAGAACCGTACTCCCCGATCGCGCGGGCAAAAGCCAAATTAAATCCGGTTAACAGCGGCGGAAACAACAACGGGAATATCACCCGCCAAAACGTCTGCCAGCGGCCGGCGCCAAGACTGGCTGCGGCCTCTTCAATTTCAGGATCAAGGTCCTGTAAAATGGGCTCGATTGTCCGAACGATAAAAGGTAAACCGATAAATATTAACGCAATGGTAATGCCAAAAACACTATAAGCGGATTCAATCCCCATCTTATACAAATGCTGGCCAATCCATCCATTGGACGAATATAATGTTGTTAACGCAATTCCCGCAACTGCCGTCGGAAGAGCAAACGGAAAATCAACTAACGCATCAACAATCTTTTTTCCGGGAAATTGATATCGCGCCAAAACCCAGGCAATGACAAAACCAAAAACAACATTAACCAGCGCCGCAATAAAGGCCGCCCCAAAACTCAAACGATAGGCCGCAAGCGTCCGCGGAGCGGTTACTATGCCCAAAAAATCATTCCAGCTCAAACTCATGGTCTTAAAGACCAGTGTTGACAAAGGAATCAGCACAATCAAACTCAAATAAAATATGGTGTAGCCTAAGGACAGATGAAATCCGGGGAGAGTTGAACGCTGTTTGAGTAAAAACATATGCTTCCTAATTAATTAAGCAGAAAAGCTTGTCTATTAATCACAAGTGATTTGATTAGAATACTAACGAATCCGTCTCCTGCCAATCAAATTTTAACAATTGACCATGGCGCAATGTGACGCACCAAAATTTCAGACGACTGAACCTTGATGCGTCACACAATGTATTTAATTAACGTGAGTTCGATTTAAGCCTGGCTCAAGTGTGAGGGTTGGGATGAACGTGAATTGAGACCTACACAATTTCTTTAGAGAATTATTCAGAGAAATTGCGCGCGGTCTCGTTGAACGGAATCACAATCCTCACACTTGAGCGATACGCATATAGGAGAGATTCCATTTATTGACGTCCGTACAACAAATCGATCAAGCAAAACCAGAAAGCGGACGTCGAGATACTGACAACAACAAAAATCTATTACTTACACGGAAGTCAGTAATCCATACGGCTCCACGATCCGCTGGTTCATTATTCTAATGA
>JAHFGF010000017.1:11055-14794 GCA_023247595.1 Candidatus Omnitrophota bacterium | reverse complement strand
GCATGGATGAAGTTATTTTTGAAGAGTTCAAAGGAACCGGCAACATGGAATTGCAGTTGGACCGCAATCTGTTCCAGCGCCGTATTTATCCAGCCATAGACATTAAACGTTCCAACACGCGTCATGAAGAATTGCTGGTCAAATCCGACGATTTGCAGAGAGTTTGGCTGCTTCGTAAGGCTATCAATGACCTCAATTCCGCGGAAGCCATGGAGCTTTTAATCGACAAGTTGGGGAAATACAAGAGCAATGAAGAATTCTTGCAAAATATGAATAAATAGGGTATATTATCGACCTATTTTGTTTGAATAACAGCGTATAGAAATTAATGGAAATTAGGAAATTTTGAAATTGTTGGATGTTAAAGGTTTTAATTTCTCAATTTCTACAAATTTTCAAATTTCAATCAGGCCTTTAGGAGGTAGAAACATGAAAGCCGACATTCATCCGAATTATGAAATGACAACCATTACCTGCGCATGCGGTAGCGTCATCCATACTCGGGCCACCAAAAAAAGCATCCGCGTTGAAATCTGCAGTCAGTGCCACCCTTTCTTTACGGGCGAAAAGAAGCTGCTTGATACAGCCGGACGCATTGACCGATTCAAGAAGCGTTATGCTAAAGGAAAATGATCTTCTTAAGCTTAAGAAACAGCAGCAACGTTTCTTAGAGCTTGAAGTAAAGTTGGCTGATCCCGAGGTGGCCTCTGACCAGGGGCAATACCAAAAGTTAGCCAAAGAATTCGCCGATCTAAACCCCACGATTGAGCTTTTCCGCCAATACAACCGTATCGTCCAGCATCTTGCTGAATTAAAGGAAATCCTCAAGGCAAAGCACGATAAAGAACTTGAGGAGCTTGCCCGCATGGAGCTTCCTCAGCTGGAAGAGAAGCTTTCAGCTATGGAAGCTAAAATCAATGAAGCGCTCAACCCGCCAGATGCTGCTGATCAAAGAGACGTGATTATTGAGATCCGGGCTGGCACCGGCGGTTTGGAAGCCTCTCTTTTTGCGGGGGATCTCTACCGCATGTATTCCAAATATGCTGATTTTAAAGGCTGGAAACTGGAATTGATGTCTATCGCTTCATCCGAGGCTGAAGGTATCAAGGAAGTTGTTTTTTCTTTAAGCGGGAAGGATGCGGCCAAGCGTTTGAAGTGGGAAAGCGGCGCTCATCGCGTTCAGCGTGTCCCCAAAACAGAAGCCTCCGGCCGTATTCATACATCAGCCGCGACAGTCGCTGTACTTTTTGAGCCCCAAGAAGTTGATCTGGTGATTATACCCACAGATCTTAAAATTGACGTTTATCGCTCCTCAGGTCCTGGCGGACAATCGGTCAACACAACCGATTCAGCGGTGCGCATTACCCATCTTCC
Source organism: Candidatus Omnitrophota bacterium (assembly GCA_023247595.1). The sequence goes on along the minus strand of JAHFGF010000017.1, from coordinate 13,420 downwards.
GACGGGAACTGTTGTCGCCTGCCAGGATGAGCGTTCGCAGTTAAAAAACCGCGCCAAGGCGATGCGCATTTTGCGTGCCCGTATTTTGGATAAAATGCAAAGCGATGTCTCTGCCAAGGCCGCCCAGGAACGTAAAGCGCAAGTCGGTTCCGGCGACCGCAGTGAAAAAATACGGACGTATAATTTCCCGGACCGAAGGATCACCGACCATCGCATTGGATTTACAACCCACCAATTGGAAAAGGTCCTAGACGGCGACTTAGATGAATTGACAAATGCCTTGATTGTTGCGGAAAACGAAGCCAAAGAAAACAATTGATTAAATGACGTAAGGGATGGTTTAAACCCGCCCGCACAATTTTTTAATTTCTCACCCAAAATTCCTCCAAGCTATGACGGAAAAAGAATTAATCCTGACGCATGTCCTTAAGTGCCGCAGGGCAGATCTTCATTTCAAAGAAATTTCTTTGACGGCCGAACAGAATAAAACTGTCGAACAGATTCTTGGACGGAGATCCCGCGGTGAGCCGTTGCAATATATTTTAGGCGAATGCGAATTTATGGGTTATCCCTTGAAGGTGGATGATCGTGTATTAATTCCTCGTCCTGAAACCGAGCGGTTGGTTGAGATTGTTGTGGAAGAAATGACTCGTCAAAAAGATTCTCTATGTTTGGGATTGGATATCGGAACGGGTTCAGGCAATATCACAATTGCGTTGTTACAATTAATTAAAAATCTTCGCATGACCGCTCTCGATATTTCCCAAGAGGCCTTGGACGTGGCCCGTGACAATGCTCTTTTAAATAAAGTTGAGAATCGGGTGGAATTTATCAAAGGTGATGTTTTTAAATGGTTAAATGCGGATAATGTCATTCCTAGACAATATTCACTGATTGTTTCTAATCCGCCATATATACGGAAAAATAAACTTGCGACTTTACCTGATGACGTTAAAAAAGAACCGCTCCTCGCGTTAGACGGCGGTGATGATGGGTTGATGTTTTATAAACATATTATTTCCAACAGTACACGCGTTCTTAAACCAGGCGGATGGCTTTTTTTTGAGATCGGGGAGGAACAAGGAAAATCTCTGGATAACCTTTTGACCAGGCAAGGGTCTTTTGTTAATATACAGGTCATCAAAGACTTTAATCAGAGGGATAGAATTATCAAAGCGCAACTTAAATCTTGAGCGCGTCTGTGCTCGACTGTCAGGAGTTCTATGGATAAGTTTGTTATCGAAGGCGGCAAGCCTTTAAAAGGCGAAATCAAAGTCAGCGGTTCTAAAAACGCAACCTTACCGATTCTTGCCGCGACTTTATTGACGGATGGCCCCTGTGAAATAAAAAATGTCCCCAAATTGCGCGACACAACGACGATGCTTAAAATTTTAAAAGCATTGGGCAAAAATGTCGAAGTGTCGAAAGATAAAATCCTTATTACATCCAGCGGTACGTTAAGCCATATTGCCGATTATAAAATGATTTCAACCATGCGCGGGTCATTCTGCGTTTTGGGTCCGCTTTTGGCAAAACTCGGAAAAGCCAAGGTTTCTATGCCGGGCGGCTGCGTTATCGGTGTTCGTCCCGTCGATCTTCATATGAAAGGTATTTTAGCCCTCGGCGCTAAAACGACAATGGAAGGCGGATACGTTCATGCGGTCGCGCCAAAACTTAAAGGGGCGCACGTTTACTTAGGCGGTGTATTTGGATCGTCTGTTCTGGCAACAGCCAATGTCATGATGGCAGCCGCTCTTGCGCACGGACAAACCGTTATTGAATCAGCCGCATGTGAACCGGAAATTGAAGATTTAGGAAATTTTTTAAGCCAGATGGGCGCCAAAATTGATGGCCACGGGACACCGTATATCAAGATTAACGGTGTCCGCCGTTTGGAAGGCGTCAGTTACAGAATGTCGCCGGACCGCATTGAAGCCGGAACATTCATTTTGATGGCGGCGGCGACCAAGAGCGCAATCACCATTCGCGATATTCATATCAATCAGTTATCAGCGCTCGTTGATAAGTTGGATCAGATTGGTGTGAGTATTGAAAAGGGCCGCGATTTTATTCGCGTAAAACCGGGACGCACCTTGAAACCTATTTCGATGACGACCTATCCGCATCCAGGGTTCCCGACGGATTTACAGGCGCAGTATGCCGCGTTGATGTCAATTATTCCCGGCGTGAGCGTGATTACAGATAAAGTTTTTCCTGACCGTTTTATGCACATCCCGGAATTAAACCGCATGGGCGCGCAAATCCGTCGAGAAGGCGGTACCGCAATCATTGAAGGTGTGAAGCAATTATACGGCGCGCCGGTTATGGCCTCTGATCTTCGCGCATCAGCAGCGCTTGTCATCGC
>JAHFGF010000017.1:0-10955 GCA_023247595.1 Candidatus Omnitrophota bacterium | reverse complement strand
GAGTAATAAACGTAATTGAAATGAATGGAAATTAAGAAATTTGGAAATTAACAAACGAATCCAAGTTATTTTTAATTTCTATGAATTTCTTGATTTCTCAATTTCAATAAGTTAGGTGCTGTATGATTTTGATGCTCGATAATTACGACTCGTTTACCTACAACCTCGTGCAGTATTTCGGCGAGTTGAAGGCGGACATGAAGGTTTACCGCAACGATGCTTTGACCGTTTCCCAGGTGGAACACATGAAGCCTGAGAAGATTGTCATTTCTCCTGGTCCGGGCCGTCCTGAAGATGCCGGAATTTCCGTTGAGATCATTCAGAAATTAGCTGGAAAAATACCAATTCTCGGCGTGTGTCTTGGGCATCAGGCCATCGGGTTTGCCTATGGCGGAAATATTATTCATGCCAAATCTTTGATGCACGGGAAGACATCCAGAATCAACCATGATAATCGGGAAATTTTTAAAGATGTTGATAATCCGTTTGAAGCAACGCGTTATCATTCGCTTGTTATCGAGTCCAAGACGCTGCCTAACGAATTAGAAATTACCGCATCAACCGTTGACGACCAGGAAATCATGGGAGTCCGTCATAAAACCCTTCCATTGTGGGGTGTGCAGTTTCATCCTGAATCAATTCTGACCACAGAAGGGATGAAGATTTTAAAAAATTTCCTGCGTCTGTAACAGGCCATTCAAGGAAGTTTGTTTGTCATCATGAATTCCATGCGCAAATATATTGATAAGGTGCAGAACCGCTACAATCTTTCCAAAGATGAAGTCCGTGAGGTGATGCGGATCATCATGGACGGTGGTGCGACACCCGAGGAATTAAAATTATATCTTTTAGCGTTAAATGATAAAGGACCGACGGTTGAGGAAATCACCGGAGCCGTTGAAATCATGCGGCAATTTGTCATCGAGGTTAAGACTGAACACGCCGTTGTTCTAGACACGTGCGGAACCGGCGGAGATCATAAAGGGACGTTTAACATTTCAACCATCAGCGCTCTAGTTGTCGCCGGAGCTGAGGTGGCTGTTGCCAAACACGGCAACCGTTCGGTTTCCAGTGTTTGCGGCAGCGCTGATTTGTTGGAGACCTTGGGCGTTAATTTGAATTTTGATGTCGCGATGCTCGGCCGCTGTTTGGATGAAATAGGCATTGCTTTTTTATTTGCCCAAAATCTCCATCCCGCCATGAAAAATATTGCTCCCGTTCGAAAAAGCATTGGGGTTAAAACTATTTTTAATATCCTCGGACCTTTAACAAATCCGGCGCAGGCCACCCATCAGGTGATGGGCGTGTATAACCGCGATTTGGTTGAACCGATGGCTGAAGTATTAAAAAATCTGGGATTAAAGCGGGCGCTTGTTGTCCACGGTAACGACGGGTTAGATGAAATTACGACGGCCGATAAAACATTTGTCAGTGAATTTAACGGCGCGGATGTGGTCAGCTATGACATTGACCCCGAAGAGTTGGGGATTGAGCGGGCGAGCCATGAGAGTTTATCTGTTCGAGATATTCAGGATAATGTCCGCATCGCGCTAGAAGTTTTAAAAGGGTCAAAAGGTCCAGCAAGAGATATTGTGCTTATCAACGCGGCGTACGCGCTCTATACGGCTCAAAAAGTTTCGACTATTAAAGAAGGACTCGCAATGGCCCAAGAATCTATTGATTCCGGCCGCGCGTATAATAAGCTGGAACAACTTAAGGAATTTTCGAATCGTGGTTAACGGGTTTTTGGAAAAAATTCTTATTTATAAACGGGAACTGCTTAAAGAAAAGCAGTCCTATTACGAAAATTTAAAACGAAATATCAATACGGCCAAACATGCCCGTTATGAAATTTTTAAAAAAGCCGTTTCAAAGCCCGGCCGTGTGAATTTGATTGCGGAAGTTAAGAAAGCATCGCCGTCGAGGGGAATTATCCGAGAGGATTTCGATGCTGTGAAGATCGCTAAAATTTATCTTAAGAATCAGGCATCGGCCATATCTGTTTTAACGGAAGAGAAATATTTTTTGGGCAAGCCCGCGTATCTGCGATATATCAGCGATCAGGTTAATGTTCCGACGCTGATGAAAGATTTTATCATTCATGAACACCAGGTTTACGAGGCGTTTGTCTGCGGGGCCAGCGCTATTCTTTTGATTGTGGCGCTGTTGAGCAATGATGAATTGGAACATTTGATGGCGGCGGCCCATGGTTTGGGGTTGGATTGCCTGGTTGAAGTTCATAATGAGCAAGAACTCGAGAGAGCTTTAAACGTTGATGCCGAAATTATAGGTATCAATAACCGCAATCTTGAATCATTGACGGTGGATAAAGAAACGAGCGTTCGGCTGGCTGAGCAAGTGCCGCAAGGCAAAATCATCGTGGCTGAAAGCGGATTGGACAGTCATGAGGACATACTTCGGCTTGGGAAATTAGGCGTTCATGCCGTTCTTATTGGGGAAACATTTATGAAGTCCGAGGATATTGGCGGAAAAATTAGGGAGATAATGGGGAAATAGTGTTGTTCGGGAGTCGTTGTTCGTTGATCGTCACCGACGGCGAACAACGATCAACGAGATACGAGCAACAAAATGTGCAGGAGATCAAATGGTAAGAGTTAAAATTTGCGGCATTACAAATCGGGAAGATGCTTTAAAAGCGGCAAACTTGGGGGCGTGGGCCTTGGGTTTTAATTTTTATAAAAAGAGCCCGCGTTTTATCGCGCCGGCCAAGGCCAAGAAAATCATTGGGGATCTGCCGCCTTTTATCACACCCGTCGGTATTTTTGTGGACCAGCCTTTAGGCGCTATCCGCGATATCATCGAACATTGTCATTTGGGCGCCGTCCAATTGCATGGTGTTGAGGATCATCATTTCTGTCATCGTCTGCGCCGCTATGGAGCCAAGATCATTAAGGTTTTTAAAGTGGGGGAAGATTTCGACCTTTCACAGCTTAAAGACTATAACGTTGATGCATTTTTGTTTGATACTTTAAGTACCGAAGCTGCCGGCGTCCCCCTTCATGGGGGGACCGGAAAAACATTCAACTGGAGCCTCCTTAAGGATATCAAAGGCCAGCATAAGCCGTTTATTCTCTCCGGAGGATTAAATTCCAAGAATGTGATCGAACCCGTCAATGCCATGAAGCCTTATGCTGTTGATGTGGCCAGCGGTGTGGAGTCCGAGCCGGGGAAAAAAGATCACCGGCTTCTTAAAGAGTTCATCGAGATCGTCAGCTACGTCAGCGGTCCGAATGTTAAATCTCATGTGGAGTAATCGGTTGTTGCGCTTCTATGGAATCGCGAGAAAAGAGATACGAACAGTGGCATGATATTCAGCAAGAGCGGTGGGAATCGCTTTGCGGACGCTGCGGCGCCTGTTGCGGAGTTACGGAAGGCGATCCTTGCGAACATCTGCGCGGAAGTAAAAAGGGCGAGTATCACTGCAGTATTTACGTGAACCGTTTTGGTGAACATAAAACCGTGAGCGGAAAAATATTTAAATGTGTTCCGATACGCCAGATTCTGCACACCTCCTGGCCCGGGGATGAATGTTGCGGGTATAAGAAAGAACTAAATAAGGCGAAGGAAATTGGTGGAAATTAAGAAATTTGGAAATTAAAAGAGTGGTTATTCACGCTTGACCAAACACCATCAAAATTTCTTAATTTCGTAATTTCTATTCATTTCAATAGTGTTTTTTAATTATGTTATAATGCCGACCCATGAGCGAAAAATTTCTTCGTGTTTATAAAAAAATGGATTTTGCCTTTGTCAAATCGCGCTTGTTAATTTACGGCGCGCTTTCCGGCAGTTGTGCTTCCTGCAAGGCCATGGACATTAAACTCGATGTCCGTCATTGTCCTCAATGCAAGACAGAATTCAGTTACATCGCGTTTATGAATATCAAAGATCACATGCCCAAGATGCTCCGCTTAAACGACGAGCGTCCGGACCTTGTTTTTGTGGATTATGAAGATTTTAAAAAGATCGAAGGGGCTTTAAAGGCCGAAAATTTTCTGAAGTAATTACGAGGGCCCCAGGAACCCAGCGTCCCGGTTTTTCTGGGGACTGGGGAACTGGAGTTCCGGGGAACCCTAAGAGAACAAAGACCATGATCAATAAAGACCGCTTAGTTAAATTAACCCAACGTGTTTTGCAATTCGACTCTGTCAATCCTCCGGGCAATGAATGGGAGGTCGCGCAGTTTATCATCAAGGACATGAAATCTTTGGGGCTCGACGTCAAGACCGTAAGCTACAAACCGAAACGGCCGAATGTGATCGCGACCCTTAAAGGAACATGGCCGCGCGCCAAAGCCGCCAAAGAATCGGTATTGATAACCCCTCACATCGACACTGTTCCTTTCGGTACCGGCTGGAAGTTTAATCCCACAGGCGGCGAGATCAAAGGCGGACGTATTTACGGACGCGGGGCAAGTGATGACAAAGGCAACTGCGCCGTTGGCATGGAAGTTTTGCGTTCGCTGGTTGAAGACGGCGTTCGTTTAAAGCGGGACATTATTTTTGCGGCAACCGTGGATGAGGAAACCGGAAGCCATCAGGGTATCCGTCCTTTATTAGAGAAGGGTGTTTTGCGCCCGAAGGTGGCTTTGATCACCGACTCCGAGGAATTTGACGCCATCGTCGCGCAGAAAGGGCTTTTTCATACGCGCGTGCAGATCTTCGGCAAGAAGGCGCATGGCGCGTACAATTGGCGGGGAATAAGCGCGATCGAAATTGCGGCGCGCGTTATTAACGGCCTTAAGAAACACAAATTCAAATATAAAAAACATCCGCTTCTCGTTCCTCCGACGGTCAATATCGGAACGATCAAAGGCGGGGATAAAGTCAATATGGTCGCGGATTTCTGCGAATTTGCCGTCGATATCCGTTATCTGCCAAGCCAGACGATGGAAGAGGTCATGGCAGACATGAAGCGCGTCATTGAAAAGGAAACTAAAAATTATAAGATCACGATCGATGACCATCAGCTTCCATACGCTATCGACCCAAAGCATCCATTTGTCAAGACCTACGTGGATACGGCCAAGAAGATGGGATTTACGGCAAAACTTTTAGGAAGCCAGGGGGCGACCGTCATCACGTTCTTTCAGGATTACGGCATTCCGGCATTTTCGACGGGATGGGGCTCGCACGGTGTTATTCATGCCAATGACGAATACGCGGAAATTAAAACTCTTTATAACGGCGCGCGGGTTTTGGAGCAGTATCTCAAAGAATATGATGCGATCGCTTAGTTTCTTCTTCATCATGATTGCTCTGAGTGTGCCGGCTTATGCGCAAGATTTAAAATTGCCTTTTGAAAAAGGTGAGGTTATAACGTATGCGATTAAAAAACTGGCCGTAAAGGCTGGTGAAGCAACGTTAACCTTCGAAGGGCAAGCCGAAATCAATGGCCAGCCGGTTTATCTGATTGTTTTTAAAGCTGACGGTTTTAATTTTTACGACGAGGAAAAGATTTATGTGGCTGTCGATACATTTGCGCCGGTTAAGGTTTTGCGCGATTTAAATATTTTTGGAAATAAAGAAAAAATAACCGAAGAGTATTTTGCTAAAGACGGAAAAATTGTCATTACCAAAGTGGCCGGCGGAAAAACAACGCAGGAAGTTATTAATAAACAGGGACAAATTGATAATATTTACGGCACAATCTACCGTTACCGCGCGTTCGGAACTTTTGCTATTGATGATACGGTTCAGTTAAGGCTGCCAACTAAGGATATCGTTCTTAAATTGGAAAAAACCGTCGAGATCAAGACCGCGGGAAAAAAGTATCAGTCATTTTATATGTCCAGTGTGCCTTCCCAATATCAGGTTTGGTTTGATTCCAGTGAACAAAGAATTCCGTTAAGGATTAATGGCGCGGTTGGCATGGCCAATACGGCCATGAATATGAAAAGTTATAGTAAGGGAGGCAAGTGATACGCCGCGCGTAGCGCTTAAATTATGATTCCGGATAAAAATGGACATTTTGGTCAGTTCGGTGGAAGGTATGTGCCGGAAACGTTGATGGCATTGCTTCTCGATTTAGAAAAAGAATTTTCAAAATTGAGAAACGATAAGGCCTTCAAACGAGAATTTTTGCAATATCTCAAAGATTATGCCGGCAGGCCAACCAATTTGTTTTATGCCGAACGTTTGAGCAAGCATTTAAAAACGCTTAAAGTTTATTTAAAGCGGGAAGATTTGCTTCATACCGGCGCGCATAAAATTAATAACACGATTGGACAAATATTGATTGCCCGTCGGATGGGCAAGACACGAATCATCGCCGAAACCGGCGCGGGCCAGCACGGAGTTGCGACCGCAACGGTGTGCGCGCTTTTCGGCATGGCATGCGTCATTTATATGGGCGCGGAAGATGTCAAACGCCAGGCGCTAAATGTCGTGCGCATGAGATTACTCGGCGCGAAAGTAGTTGAGGTCCAAAGCGGATCAAAAACATTGAAAGACGCTATGAACGAAGCCATCCGCGACTGGGTCACCAATGTCCGGGATACGTTTTATATTATCGGGTCTGTGGCAGGGATGCATCCGTATCCTTTGATGGTTCGTGAATTCCAGAAGATCATTGGCGAAGAAGCGCGTAAACAATTTAAAACCAAAGAAGGCAAGCTGCCAGATTATTTGATCGCCTGCGTCGGCGGCGGATCAAATGCCATGGGGCTTTTTCATGCGTTTTATAACGACAAGTCCGTCAAGATGATTGGTGTTGAAGCAGCCGGTCTGGGTGTCAACACGCACGAGCATTCCGCGACATTGACCAAAGGAACCGTTGGCGTGCTTCACGGCAGTAAGAGCAACTTGCTGCAGGACAAAAACGGGCAGGTGCAGATTGCTCATTCGATTTCCGCGGGCCTGGATTATCCCGGCGTCGGTCCGGAACATTCGTATTACAAACAAACCGGCCGAGCGCAATATGTTGCGGTGACTGATCACGAAGCGATCGAAGGTTTGAAATTGTTGTCTCGTTTGGAAGGGATCATCCCCGCGCTTGAGACCTCGCACGCGATCGCCTATTTAGCGAAGCTGGCACGCAGGGTTAAAACGAAATCAACGGTCATCGTGTCTCTTTCCGGTCGGGGAGATAAAGATATGGGAACCATACAGGCACTCATTTAAAGTGGTAAGAGATAAGAGGTAAGTGGTATGAAGGAAAGATCGAAACGTAAAACATGGCATATAGCTCTTACCCCCATACCTCTTTACCTCTCATTCGTTTGATCATGAATAGAATCGACCAAAAATTTAAGGATCTGCGCGGACTTGGACACAAGGCTTTCATCGCCTACATCACAGCCGGCGATCCTGATTTATCCACGACTGAAAAGCTTGTCCATGCGCTGGAACAAGCCGGCGTGGATATCATTGAACTCGGTGTTCCGTTTTCAGATCCCATGGCCGACGGCCCGACGATTCAGGCCGCGTCCCAGCGCGCGCTCAAAAATAATGTCAGCCTTCAGGACATTTTGGAACTTGTTAAACGCATTCGAAAAACATCACAGATACCGATAGCCTTGATGACCTATTACAATCCCGTGTTTCATTTCGGAGATAAAAAATTTGCCGTAGATGCCGTGAATGCCGGAGTCGATGGGGTTATCATTCCGGATTTACCGCCGGAAGAGGCTGGAATTTTAACAAAGGCATCCATTCAATCCGGCCTGGCCACTGTATTTTTCATGGCGCCCACAACGACAGATGAAAGGCTTAAGAAGATTATCCAGGCATCAACCGGTTTTGTTTACTACGTATCCCTGACAGGAGTTACCGGCGCGAGGACTGAATTGTCCCAGTCAATCGTAAAGGATATCAAGCGGGTCAGGCGATGGACCGAAAAACCGATTTGTGTGGGATTTGGAATTTCAACAAAAGATCATGTCCGTGAAGTTGGCATGCATGCCGACGGGGTCATTGTGGGTTCCGCTATTATTAAAGAAATTGAAAAGAATCTCGGCAGTCAAGATTTAGTCAGAAACACCGCTCATTTTGTGCAAGGGTTAGTGCACGCGTTAAGAAAGGTTTAGCATGTACCAGAAGTCTGTTTTAAAAAACGGAATTTCCGTTGTTTCCCAGCCGTTCTCAGATAGAAATAGTGTGGCAATTGGAATTTGGGTCAGCGCCGGCGGCCGCTACGAGCAGGAACGCATCAAAGGAGCGGCCCATTTTTTTGAACACATGGCTTTTAAAGGCAGTCAGAAATATTCCTGCACGCAGATTAAAGAAAAAATTGAGGGCGTAGGCGGCGCGCTCAATGCTTTTACGTCTGAGGAACAGACGTGTTTTTACGCCAAGGTTCCCAAAAAATATTTTGCTCAGACGTTTGACATCCTTGCCGACATTGTATTTTTTCCGTTGATTGATAAAAAAGATTTAGAAAAAGAGCGCACGGTTATTTTGGAAGAAATCAAGATGTACCATGATCTTCCTCAATTTAGGGTGATGGAACTTCTGGATGGTTTATTATGGCCGAATCATCCGCTCGGACAAAACCTGGCGGGAACGCCGGAATCGGTTGGAAATATGAGCCCGAACGATTTAAGAAATTTTCACAACAATCACTATGTCCCGGGCAATGTGGTGGTTTCCGTTTGCGGTGCCATTGATTCTAAGGAAGTCAATAAGGTGGTTGCGCGAAAATTATCGAAAGTTTCGGGAAATTGTCAGTTTCCCTACAAGCCAGCTGAGAATCTCCAATCTCAACCAAAGGTTGCTTTTTTGCGTAAAGATATCGAACAGATGCACGTGGCTTTGGGCGCTTTGGGAATGCACACCAATCATCAAGATTTATATGGTTTGGGCCTATTAAATATAATTCTCGGGGGAAACATGTCCAGCCGGCTGTTTAATGAAGTGCGTGAAAAACGAGGCTTAGCATACGCGATTTCCAGCGGTGTGAAAGCCATGGATGACACGGGCCTGGCTTTGATTCGAGCCGGGGTTGATAACACGAAAATTGTCGGAGCGGTCGGACTTGTTCTTAGGGAGCTTTCGAAAATTCGAAAGACCGGTGTTAGCCCAGATGAACTCAAGCGCGCGAAGGATTATTATATCGGTCAGTTTCATTTGGGATTGGAAGATACCTTAGATCATATGCTTTGGCTTGGAGAAACCGTCATTTCCAAAGACCGCGTCAGTAAGCCGGCTGATGTGGAGCGCGAGATCCGCAAAGTCGGATTGGCGCAAATTAAGCGGATTGCCAATCACATATGGAATCCGAGCCGATTAAATCTGACTGTGGTAGGACCGTTAACAGATTCGCTTGAGCGGGATCTTCGGCAATTACTCAAATGTTCTTAAAGGTATTAGTTATTCGGCGGTGTTCGGTTGTTTAGGATAAGCGATCATAACAACATAATGGATAGGGAGATTAATAATTGACAAAGAATTTTTTATCGGCTAGACTCAAATCCATAATTTGGATACACCTATAAAAAAACAAGGAGGATGTAATGGAGAAATTGTCATTTTACGATGTAAAAACCAAATCAAAATTCGATTCTGATAATTATACGGTCAAAGAAAAAAGTGGCCGTTTTTTTGCCGTCACTAAATCTCTCAAAGGCACGCATGAATGCTGGAGAGTTTTAAGCGCTGATCAAGCCAAGAAGATCAAAGGTAAATAAGCTTTTGTTAAATTCTTTCCCCCGCCGCAAAACCAAATGGTTTTGCCGGCGGGGTCTTTATATTTGCTATTTCGGGTGAGGAGAAAACGAGTATTCGTCGCAAGTCAGATCCATCTTTACAGTTAGTCCAATCCATCGTCAATTTTGCAGAGGATAAGAAAGCCCAGGACATTAAAATTCTCGACATGAGGAATGTCGCGAATTTTTGTGATTATTTCATCATTAGTACGGGAAGTTCTGACAGGCAGGTTAAGGCAATTGCAGACGGCATTGAGTTAGGTCTCAATGAAATCGGTATAAAGGTCCGTTATAAGCAGGGTTTAAAAGGTAATTCCTCCAAGCAGACGGGAGACGGTGAGGCGATAGGCTCTTGGGTCTTGTTAGACATGGGAGATGTTGTCGTTCACGTGTTTGAACCCAATGCGAGGGACTTTTATAGTCTGGAATACCTCTGGCGAGATGCTCCTGAAATTTCTCTGACTTCCAAGAAGCCCCGGAAAAAGAAAACGTAACTCCTCCTAAAAACATCAACGCATTACCGGTGTCTTACCGGTGTCATGGTTATGGCCCTAGATATTCGTTCGCAAATCGTTTCATTATTAGAAGACGCTTTATCCGATTTGCACCTGACCGGAAACCGTCCTTCCGTTATTGTTGAAATCCCTTCCGATATTATGCACGGGGAATTCTCGTGCAATATCGCCATGCAGTTAAGCCGATCATTAAAGAAATCTCCTTTAGAAATTGCTGACAATTTTGTGAACGTTGTGCAGGGTAGGCTCAAAGATCATGACCTGCGTTCAAAAATTAAAAAAATTGAAGTTAAAAAACCAGGATTTATTAATTTTTATTTATCCAGTGAAGCCTTTTACGACGTTTTATATTTGATTTTCCGTGAGAACCGTCATTTTGGATATTCAGAGTTTGGCCAGGATAAAAAAACTTTGGTTGAATTTGTCAGCGCGAATCCAACCGGACCGTTAACAGTTGCTCATGGGCGTCAGGCTGCGGTTGGTGATTCTTTGGTCAACATCCTCAATGCCGCTGGTTTTCAAGCTAAGCGCGAATACTACATCAATGATGAAGGCAATCAAATTAATATTCTTGGACGGTCCATCAAGGCGCGCGCGCTTGAATTGTTGGGGGAAGCGGTTGAATTTCCCGAGGATGGTTACCAAGGCGATTATATTCGGGACATGGCCCGCGGATTTATTGCGGCTAAAGAAATCAAAAATGTCCAAGGTCTGAATCAGCAAGCCGACGGTGCAATCCGTCAGTACGGTGTTGACTATTTAATGGATATGATCCA
>JAHFGF010000143.1 GCA_023247595.1 Candidatus Omnitrophota bacterium | reverse complement strand
TAGTTATCCGTGTAATCCATAAAGCTACAAGTTTGAATCTGTGTAATCAATTTCGGGCAGTTTTTAACATATCGCTTGCGTGAGAAATCGAAATGTCCCTTCCGCTTTTTTGGCCTCCCAGCATATCTGCGAGCTCTTGAACCCTGCCTTCTTCATCCAGCTGAATGATTTGGGTGGTGGCCCGGCCGGTTTTAACGGATTTAAAGATTTTTAAATGGGTGTCCGCAAAAGAGGCGATTTGCGGCAGATGGGTGATGAGGATGACCTGACGGATATGGGCTAACTCCTTGAGTTTTTTTCCAGTAATGGTTCCTAATCGGCCGCCGATTTGGGCGTCGATTTCATCAAAGATGAGAACGGGAATCGTATCTACATTAATTAAAGCTTTCTTGAGCGCCAGCATCACGCGCGCCGCTTCACCGGAGGATACAATTTGGGCCAAGGGTTTTAGTTCTTCACCGGCGTTCGGACTGATATAGAAAATAATTTTTTCGTGGCCGTCTTTGGTAAAGTCAGTTTTTTCAAAACGAACTTCAAAGGTCACATGGCTGATGCCGAGTTCTTTGAGTTCTTTTTCGATGGTGGTTTTCAGTTCCAGGGCGGCCGCATGGCGTTTTTTGGTCATCTTGGCGGCTAATTTAGTCAGTTCGGTCTTTTCTTCTTCGATTTTCCGTCGAAGGTCGGCATCGTTTTGTTCAAAATTGTTGATATGGTCAAATTTTAATTTGGCCTCAATATAAAATTTTTTCGCGTCGCTAATGGCTGGGCCGTATTTGCGTTTAATCTCTTGATAGGTGTCATAGCGTGCGTTAATGGTTTCGGAGGCTTCGCTGTCAAAAGACAGAGAGTCGCCGTAAGCCCGTAAGTTGTTGAGAAAGGATTGCGTGTTATCCTGGGCAACGGTTAATTCGTCCATAAGCGGCGCTGTTGAGGAGTCAATCTGTGTCAGTGTTTTGAGCGGTTGAAAGGCCTTACGCATTAAATTTTCAACGCCTGTTTCATCGTCCTCAAAGAAAGAAAGGATTTGTTCCACACAGGAACTGAGACGCTGGACGTTGTTAATTTTGATCTGTTCTTGCTGAGTCTTTTCAAATTCAGCTTCTTCCAAAGGAACCTGTTCCAACTCAGCAATCTGATGCTTGAGGAGCTCAAGGTCTTTTTGGTTTGTTTGAGCAAGCGCGGAGAGTTCTTTTAATTGATTAGTTAAATTGTGGTAGTTGTGAAAGATTTCATGATAGCTGTTCTTCAAACTGTCCCATTTAATCAATTTATCCAGCATCAGGATATGTTGATGTTCCTGTAGGAGCATTTGATGGTCATGCGCGCCGTGAAAGTCTATAAGATGATTGCCGATTTCCTTAAGCTGGCCCAGGGTTAATGCCAGCCCGTTAATTTTGAGTTTGCTTTTGCCGTCTGGTTGAAAAATTCGTTCAATAATGAGTTGAGATTCGCCGCCGGACAGATAATCCGTAAACAGATGGTGTCCGCGCAAATCTTGATTGGTTAATTCAAAACTGGCCTGCACCAAACAGGGGATTTTAGAGTCGCGCACCAACGAAGACTCCAGCCGTTCACCCAGGACGTAACGCAAGGCATCGATGATGATGGATTTTCCAGCGCCGGTTTCTCCAGTGAGGATGTTTAATTGTTCGGAGAAATCAATGGTGAGCCGGTCAATGAGCCCAAAATTTTGTATCGTTATTTGCGTCAGCATAGTGTACGTATATTACCAAAAAGAAACTGCTTTGCAAGGGTTTAACCGGTTGTCGCTGGACGGAAAAAGGCTATTTTTGAATTACTGTTTGACTCACTTAGGCTATTCCGTTAGGATAATTCAGTTTTTAGCCTTTGTGAGGCATTATAAAAAGGACTTATGTTAAGTGATTTTTTTAAAAGTTTTTTTCCGCGCCGTGAAGAGGATCGTAAGAAAATCAAGATTGTTGTTATTGATGATCTAGGGACAAACAGGACTTTTTTTCAGCGGATTCTGGAAAAACGCGGGTATACCGTTTTGACGGCTTGCAGTGGAGAAGAAGGGATTCCGTTGGTCAAAAAAGAAAAGCCAAAGCTTGTATTGCTTGATTTCGTCATGCCCGGCATGAGAGGGCCGGAAGTTTGCAAGGCCATTAAAACCGATCAGACAACCAAAGACGTGCCGGTTCTTTTTTTGACCAGCGTTGATACTCCGACGGATATCATTGCCTGCTATGAGCAGGGAGCGGAAAACTTTTTAACAAAACCTATCCAGGCCGGTGAACTCATTAAACACGTGGAAATGATTCTTGAAGATTACAAAGATCAAAAAGATTAATTAACGGAAATTTTATGTTAGATATCAAATTTATTCGGGAAAACCGACAGGCTGTTGAAACAGGATTAAAGTCCAAGCGTGTGACTCTTTCTCTCGCCCCGTTACTGGACCTGGATGAAAAGCGCCGCGCTTTATCAACGAAAATTGATGAGCTGCGCAGCCAGCAAAACAAAGCGAATGATGAAATCGCCGGGCTTTTGCGAAACAAACAGGATGCCAAAGAGAAAATTGCCGCCATGAAGGCGATTGCCCAGGAAGTTGACCAATATATTCCCACGCTTAAAGACATTGAAGAAAAGATGCAGGCGATTCTTCTGATGATTCCCAATCTTCCGCATGCCTCAGTTTCTGTCGGCGGGGCTGATCAAAATATGATTTCGAAATCCTGGGGCCAGCTGCCGAAATTTGATTTTCAGCCTAAAAACCATATTGAACTCGCCGAGGCGCTGGATATTGTTGATTTTAAACGGGGGGCAAAGATATCCGGTTCAAATTTTATTCTTTATAAAAAACAAGGCGCTCAGTTGGAACGGGCGCTTTATAATTTTATGTTGGACGTGCACACGCGTGAACACGGTTATACCGAAGTTTTTCCGCCGGTGCTTGTTAATCCTGCTTCCATGACGGGCACAGGGCAATTGCCTAAAATGAAAGATGATATGTATCGTCTGGATGCGGATGATCTTTATTTGATCCCAACGGCAGAGGTGCCGGTAACAAATATTCACCGTGATGAAACGCTCAGCGAAGATGAATTACCCATCCGTTATACCGCTTATTCCGCGTGTTTCCGTCGGGAAGCTGGGTCCTACGGCAAGGACACGCGCGGGCTTATGCGGGTCCATCAGTTTAATAAAGTGGAATTGGTCAAGTTTGTTAAACCCGAAACGTCTTATGACGAGCTTGAATCGCTTTTGTTTAATGCCGAGACGATTTTTCATAAATTAGAAATTCCTTATCGGGTTTTACAATTGGCGTCGGGAGATTTGAGTTTCGCGGCCGCGAAATGTTATGACATTGAAGTGTATGCCGCGGGACTTGATAAGTGGCTTGAGGCATCAAGCTGTTCAAATTTTGAAGATTTTCAGGCCAGGCGCGCTAGTATCCGTTATAAAGGAAAGGACGGAAAAAAGTCGGCGTTTGTTCATACGCTCAATGGTTCCGGCGTTGCATTGCCTCGGACCATGATCGCAATCTTGGAAAATTATCAAACCAAAGAGGGCAATGTCGTCATCCCTGAGGTATTGCGTCCCTACATGGGCGGCTTACCCGAAATCAAACGGAGCTAATATGGCTCAAAAAACCAGCATTGATTACAAAGGCGGTATTTTCGCGCTCATCAAGTTTGCGGTTTTTATCGTCCTAATTCCTTTTATTGCCGCTATCACAATTTCTTTCCAGCACGAAATTTTTGAATTGAAATACGTCTATCATCATTCTTTTTATCTTGGCGTTTTGGTTTATGTGCTGATGAATTTTTTTGTTACCGATTTAAACTGGCTGTATAAATTCGGCCAGGCGGTTGCCTGCGAGATTTTTCGTTTCTGGGATCCGCTTTCGAAGGTAACGCCTTACGTGATCCCTGTGATCACTCTTTTTTTTGTGGGTATTTATTATCTGGTTGTAAGGGTTTTGGGGCAAATGCCTAATAGCGGTATTTGGTTTTTTATGATTGGGCTAACCTTTGCCATGCATATTGTCATGACCGCGCGTGAGCTTTATGAAGCTGACCAGGCGACTTTTAAACCAAACTATTTATTTGAAATGACGCTGGTTTATATCGTGAACCTTATGGTCATGGTTCAACTGCTCAACACCGCGGCCTGGAAATTTTCACTGTTTTCTTTTGGCCAGACAGCTTTGGATCTAACCCAGAATTTTTACCGACTGTTATATGCCCGATTTTTCTAATCTGCCAAAGCCCCATGCGTTGACACGCCTGGCGTAAAATGTTACTATCTTCGCTCACTGGAGAGGTGGCTGAGTGGTTGAAAGCGGCGGTCTTGAAAACCGTTAAGGATGCAAGTCCTTCCAGAGTTCGAATCTCTGCCTCTCCGTTCTGCTTCGCCCCAATGCTTTCGCGTTGGGGCTACGCAGCAACTTCGTTCTTTTACAAGGC
>JAHFGF010000016.1 GCA_023247595.1 Candidatus Omnitrophota bacterium | reverse complement strand
CGATGAAATACAATCCTAAATTTACCGAGCAGTTGGCGCGCATTCCTTCTTTTATGAATCTGCATCCCTTATTGCCTCAATTAGCCGGGGGAGAAGAGCTGACCCAAGGGGCTTTGGAAGTTTTGTATCACTTAGAAGAGCTGATGTGCGCCATGACGGGGTTGGAGGCGTTTACCCTTCAGCCGTTGGCCGGTGCCCATGGAGAATTGACGGGCATTATGCTGATGGCGGCTTATCACAAATCAAAAGGCAATCGCAAGAAATACATCATTATCCCGGATTCCGCCCACGGAACAAATCCGGCTAGCGCAGCTATCGCCGGATATGAAACCATCTCAATCCCGTCGGATAAAAACGGCAATATGGATCTGGCGAAACTTAAAGACGCAATCACTGATGAAGTGGCTGGTTTGATGATGACTGTGCCCAGCACCTTGGGGTTATTTGAAAACAATATCGATGAAATTGCCAAAATGATTCATTCCGTCGACGGTATTATGTATTATGACGGCGCGAACTTAAATGCGGTTCTGGGCCGATGCCGTCCCGGCGATATTGGTTTTGATGTGATGCATATCAATACGCACAAGACATTCACAACGCCTCATGGGGGCGGCGGTCCGGGGTCAGGTCCGGTTGGGGTTAATAAAAAATTGGAAAAGTTTCTTCCTGTTTCAAGAGTCATCCGCAAACAGGACGGAAAATACACCTTATCCTACGATTTTCCGGACTCCATCGGATATATAGCCCCATTTTACGGAAATTTTGGATTGTTGCTCCGTGCGTACGGCTACATTTTGATGCTGGGCAAGCAAGGGTTGATTGATACAACCAATCACGCGGTTTTAAACGCCAACTATATCAAAGAACGATTGAAACCATATTTTAAACTTCCGTATGAACGCCTGTGCATGCATGAAAGTGTTTTTTCCGCCACAAACCAGGCGGACCGCGGGGTTCATGCCATTGATATTGCCAAATATCTTATCGACCAGGGGGTTCATCCTCCGACGGTGTACTTTCCGCTGATTGTTCCGGAAGCGATCATGATTGAGCCCACCGAGTCGGAATCCAAGCCGGTTATGGATTTGTTTATTGATTATATGATCAAGGCTGATGAGTTATCGAAGGAAAAGCCTGATTCATTTAAAGATTTTCCAAAAACCATGCCGGTTTCCCGGCCGGACGAAGTCAAAGCCGCGCGTGAGTTAAAGACCAGTTTCTTTCACCACGCGTAATCTGTATGCGTATCCTCGATATTTCTTTAGCAGATCCCGCAGATAATATTCTTCTCGATGACGCGTTATGGGTCAATGCCGAAAAAAATGACGGCGGTGAAGTGCTGCGTTTTTGGGAATCTCCGACGGTGTTTGTAGTGCTCGGCCGGATCGGAAAAGAAAAAGAAGATCTCCAAATTCAGCCTGTCTTAAATGACCGCATCCCTGTTTTAAGAAGGACTTCCGGCGGGGGAACTGTCCTTCAGGGGCCGGGATGCATTAACTATTCGTTAATCCTGAATAAAAACAGGCATCGGTTGCTGCACGATTTGCGCGCATCCTATGAGTGGATATCTGGGCATGTCATTGAGGCGTTAAGTGTGCAGGGCTGTCAGGCTGTTTTCCGTCCGATATCCGATATTGCCCTTCATGGCCAAGAACGCAAGTTTTCCGGCAATGCCCAGCGGCGCGGAAAGAATTTTATTCTGCATCACGGTACCATTTTGTATCAATTCGATCTTTCTTTGATCGAACGTTATCTTAAAATGCCCAAAGACATCCCCGATTATCGCCGTCAGAGAGATCATCGGGATTTTATTGTGAATATCCCCATAAATCCTCAGCAATTCAAGCGCGATATGGCTGGTTTATTTGCCAAAACCGCTTGGCAGACTTCACTGACCCCTCATGAAATGGTTTTGCTTGAAAATCAAAAAGCAAAATTCCCGTTTCGCATTGATATTTAAACACAGTCATATTAGCCGTTTCCCACCCTATGCGTTTTTTTATGTTAAATGCGTTGACATGACTTTGCGGCAACTTATAATCAAACCATAATTAATAAATAATTATTATTTATATGAAACCACTTTCCAAAAAACTTTCCATCGTTATCGGCCTGGCCGTACTCGTTTGTCATTCATCATTAAGCCTGGCGGCCAAATCAGCGCCTAAGCCAACCGCAGTTAAAAACACCAAAGAAGATGATTATCAGCAATACATCGAGTATTTCAAAAAAGTCTTCAAGGTCATGTCTGAAAACTATTATGAATCGGTTAAACAGCAGGATTTTGATCGGTTTATAGATGCGTTTAATACAAAAATTTATAGCCAGCTGAAAAATGAGAAAAGGAGCAATGATTATGTGCGCTGGCGGAGCGCCGCTTTTCTCGTCGATTTTCTTAAATCCAAGGAAGATATTTTTTCAGCGCTTTATCCGCCTAAATTTGCTGAAGCATATACCAAAGACGCCTTGGGTGAGAGGATTGATCTTGGGGTTGACGGAAAAAAGACCGATGCCGGGTTTTTGGTCACCCATGTTGAGCCCCGATCAGATGCCTATGTCCAAGGGTTGAGAGATGAAGATATTCTGCTTAAGATTGACGGAGTTGACATTGTCCAGCTGGATCAGGAGAAAATCAACGAAAGGCTTAATCCTTTAAAGGATGCCAAGGTTGCTCTTTCTTTTCTTTCCAGCGAAGAGCGCAGAACGAAAGTGATCGATGTCGTCAGTAAAGAATATTACAAGCAGACAGTTTTTTTGCGGGACGTATCAATTCCGGGTGTTTTCTGTCTGGAAATTCCAAAATTTAACAGAATGACAGCGGAAGATCTGCTGCGGTTTTTAACTTTTGTCAAAGAGCGTAATCCTCAAGGGCTTATTTTGGATTTGCGTGGTAATCCTGGCGGACCTCCGCTTGCGGCGCGGGAAATATCCGCGTTTTTCCTTAAGCCAGGTGATTTGTTTGCCTATTTTCAGAAAAAGGGACAAGATAAAGCGGAGTTAGATGTGCCTGAGATCCCGACGGAATTCCGTTTTGAAGGGCCCATGGCTATTCTGGTCAATAAAGAGAGCGGAAGCGCCGCCGAATTATTCGCCGGAATCATGCAGCAAAAAGGACGCGCCGTCTTAATGGGGGAAAACACCTCCGGGCAGGTCATGCTAAAAAGCATGTTTGATTTGGATGACAAGGCCATGCTCCTTTTGATAACTTCCAGAGGGCATTATCCCGACGGGAAGACGTTTAGTTTTGGCGGATTAGAACCGGATAATAAGGTGACGAAAGAATATGAGCCGGATTTAGTCAAGATTGCGGGAATTTATCTTTTTAAAGTTTCAAGGGGTGAAATTAAGTTGTAATGGACATGCGTGCCTATGGCCATTGGGATCATATTGATTATAGTTATTCTCCAACTACTTACGGCTTTGATCGTCATTTTCTTCCTGAGCCGTCGTTTAAGCAAAGAATTAATTATCCTCGCGCTTGAAAAGTTTGAAGTCCTGAAAATTCAACAGGATTTATCTCAGATTACTGAAGTATCCGTCTGCAGTATGGCTTCACTCGACGACAATATTGCGGCTCGCATCAAGGTGATTGCCGCTAAACGGTTTAATGGAATTCCCATACGTTTTATGACGGAGCAGGGCCTTAAGGGCGGAATGGTCATTATGGTCGGCGAAAATGTGATCGACTGCAGCGCGCGCAACAGGCTTAGTTTTTTGTGGGGGTTTAAATGAAGACGAGCGGATTGAAAATTCTGATTATTATCCCCGCGTTTAACGAGAAGGATAATATTAGAAATACCTTAAAAGAAATATGGGCGTTGACTTTGAAGCCGGATGTCATTGTTATCGACGACGGTTCTAAAGATTCAACGGCTCAGGAAGCAAGAGCAGCGGGTGCGGCGGTTATTTCGTTGCCGTTTAATTTAGGTATCGGCGGGGCGGTACAGACGGGGTTTCAGTATGCGGATGCTTACGGATATGATATTGCCGTCCAGGTTGATGCGGATGGCCAGCACGATGCGTCTTATTTGTCGACGATCCTCGCGCCGGTTATTAGTGATGATGCAGACATGACTATTGGCAGCCGCTTCATGCCGCTTCAGGAAAAAGGCTACAAATCTTCTTTTCTGCGACGGATTGGAATTGGGTTCTTTGTGCGGCTTATTGGGATATTGACCGGCTATCACGTGTATGACCCAACGTCGGGATTCCGTTGTTATAACAAAAAGATGATCCGTTTGTTTTCCCGACATTATCCGCATGATTTTCCGGAACCGGAAGCGATTGTGCTGGCGCGTAAGTTTGGGGCGCGTATCAAAGAGCTTCCTGTGGTTATGCGAAAACGTCAGGGAGGCGCCAGTTCAATCCGATATTTTAAAAGTTTGTATTACATGTTAAAGGTAACCTTCGCAATTTTACTGGATATGTTAAAAAGCCGGAGGCTTGCGCTCGATTATGGTGATTAAATGGTTGGCGGTCACATTATCGTTTGGTATCTTTTTATTCGTTGTGGAGCTTGTCCGTCGAGAAAGACTGACGTTTAAATACGCGGTCGGTTGGCTTTTAGCATCGGCCTTGGCTGTTTTCTTTTCGATTTTTCATCAGTTATTGTTCGCTATAGCAAAATTCTGCCGGTTTGAACTTCCCAGCAATTTTATTTTCTTTGTGCTTTTGTGCGCTTTTGTGTTTCTCGGATTGTTATTAACTGTTTTTTTATGCCAACAGAATGACCGTAACGATAAGATGGCAAAAAAAATCGGCATCTTGGAATTTGAGTTGCGAAAACTAAGAAAAAAAACAGGAATTGAAGATTAACGCCCTATGACGGTTCTTCCTTCCGTTAGCGTTGTTGTCCCTGCCTACAATGCGCAACAAACTTTGGCGCATACGATTCAGTCATTGCTCGCCCAGGATTACGCGGGAGATGTTCAAGTGATCATTGTTGACGACGGTTCGACGGATAGTACCCGCAAAATTATACAATCATTTTTCGGCGTTGTTTGTATTGGGCAGTCTAATGCTGGCCCTGCAGCGGCGAGAAACAGGGGCGCGGCAGATTCCAAGGGAGACATTATTTTGTTTACGGATTCTGATTGTGCGGCGCATAAAGATTGGGTCAGTGAAATTGTCGACGGGTTTTCAATTGAAAAGGTCGGTGCCGTCTGCGGGAGTTATGGAATCGCCAATCCGCACAAAATTTTAGCGAAGGGCATTCATGAGGAGATATTATACCGGCACCGGACGCTGATGAAATCTTTTCCGAGGGCTTTTGGCAGTTACAACGTTGGTATTAGGCGCGAAGTTTTTTTTGAAGTGGGCGGTTTTAATGAAGCATACCGACGGGCAAGCGGTGAAGACAACGATCTGAGTTATAAAATTTTAAAGTCTGGCCGTCGAATTTATTTCAACAAGGCCGCTTTAGTGGATCATCATCATACCGTCAGTTTAAAAAAATATCTCAAGGAGCAATGCCGGCATGGATTTTGGAGGGCGAAGATGTATGCGGATCATCCTTCCATGGCAGGGGGAGATGATTATACCTTTTGGAAAGACATGATTGAAGTCCCGCTGGCGGCAGGTGTGGTGGTTTGTTTTGGGTTTTTTTTGGCTGGTTTTTTTAGTTTTAAGGACTTTATTTTATTTATAATTGCTCCGTTTTTTGTTTTTGAATTTTATTTTTCAAATATGTTTTGTGATGCGTTTCGAACGAAATTATTTTTTACTTTTGTTATGTTTTTAAGATCGTTTGTGAGGTCTTTTGGTTTGTCGACGGGAATATTCATTTTTTTTGTAAAAAAGATTGTAAAAAAACTAAATAAAATCTTGAATGCTCATGTTGCTATGTTATTATGAATCTAAATTAATTCGGATTTGCAAAGTTTTTAAACCATTGAGTTTAGGATTCACGCAGGCAAAATGTCATATCACAAAATTTTAGGATTTGAAAAAGAACCGTTTTCAACAAGCCCAGATCCGGAATTTATGCATCTGACCAGAGAGCATGAAATTGCGTTAACAAATGTTTTAATCGAGTTGCGGCTTCGCCGCGGTTTAATGGTTATTTTTGGCGATATCGGTACAGGCAAAACAACCTTGTCCCGAAAACTAATTCAAGAATTGCGTCAGCGTCACGATATTCTTTTTCACATGATTTTAAACCCTTCGTTTGAAACCGAGGCTCAGCTTTTGTCCACCATGATGCGCAACTTCAACATCCCTCACAATTCCAGGATCGCTAGCGACGTGGGTGAAGTCATGGAATTGAGAGACGCCGTCGAGAAATTCTTAATTCACAAAACAATCCATGAAAAGAAAACAATCGTTTTAATTATCGATGAGGCTCAAAAGTTAAACGAACAGATCCTTGAAGCCTTACGCCTGTTGCTTAATTTTGAAACGAACGAATACAAGTTGATCCAAGTGGTTCTTCTCGGGCAAATGGAGTTGTATCCGAAAGTGGCGTCGATGGCCAATTTTATGGATCGGATTAGTTTTAAATACACGCTTTACCCTCTGAACTTTGAAAACACGAAAACGATGATTGAATTCCGCCTCAAAAAAGCCTCCAATAATAATAGCGTCCCGAAGATTTTTTTGGATGAGGCTATCGACGAGATTTTTATCAGCACCAGCGGCTATCCTCGAAGAATCAACATGTTGTGCCACCAGATATTGAAAGAATTGGTCGTTGAGAATCAAAAAGTAGTGGATCGGGTTTTTGTCCGCAATTTATTGGATCGTCAGTACGGCGTTCGTCCCGCTGTTAACGAGGGGACATGGAGTCACGCAACATTAACAGGTGGGCAGTCCTTAATCGGATAGGGTCATCGCATGGCTAAAGAAACCGCAGAACAAAAACTTTTGAAAATTCTTGAAACATCCGGCAAGGGTTCGTCGTCGTCCTCGAACCAAGGCGGCACGGTCACTAGAGGGGCTTCATCCGGCGGAAAATTTCGTTTTTCCGTGCAGATGTTAAACGGCCTTCTGGTTCTAGGTATTCTGGTGTGTTTGGCCGTGCTGGGAATGGAAATTCAATCAGGCAATCAATTGTTGAGCAAACAAGTTGATTTTGATCTGAGTTCCATGGGAACCCGCTCTACTGAAGTCAGTGAACCGAAAGCTAAAGATATTGCATATTACGCCCAGAAAATTGGGGTGCGCAATATATTCAAACCGTTTGAAAAAGAGCAGTTGGATAAAGTCAATGTAGCGGCCAAACCCGATTTGACCAAAAAATTGTCAAAGTTCAAGTTAGTAGGGGTTGCTTGGCTTGATTTGCCAGAATCAGTTTCCGTCATGGTTGAGGACACAACCAATGGCATGACCTATTTTTTGCGTGAAGGGGAAAAATTAGACGACGTAACCATCAAAACCATTTATACCGACAGAGCGGTTTTTGGTTACGAAAACGAGGAGATCACAATTAAGCTATGAGAACACATACCTTCAAACTCAAAATTCTGTTGATGACGGTGCTCTACATTGCCGTGCCTGTTTTGATGCTCGGCATTGCTAGAGCTGAAGATACGGATGCGCAAAAACCGCAGCCGATCATTTTGACAGAACCAAAAGAAAGCATGGAAGACCGTCTTTCACGCAAAATAACGCTCGATGTCCGCGATATGAACATCGTCGATATTTTGAAGTTTTTGGCCGTAAAGGGCGATTTCAACGTTGTCATCAGCCCAACGGTTGAAGGCAAGACCACGGTTCTCCTGCATAACGTAGGCATCAAGGATTCCATGGATATCGTTGTGATTTCCAATAAGTTGGCCTATCACATCGAAAACGATATTGTCCAGATCATGACTTCCGCGGAATTTGAATCCATTTACGGAAAAAAATTCAGCGATAAAACCGAAGTGGCTGTTATTCATTTGCAGTATTCCAAACCGAGCTATATTTTGGCCGCTTTGGATAACATGAAAACGAATATCGGGAAAATTATTATTGATGAAGACACCGGTTCTGTCGTTTTAATTGACACTCCGCAATCCATTGAACAGATGAAGGCGGCTATTGCACAATTGGAAAAGCCTTTAGAAACAGTCATGTATACAATGAAATATGCCAAGGCAGACGTTATCGCCGAGAAATTAAGGTCCCGAATTGACGCAAAAGCCGTAGGTTCCATCACGGCTGATGAACGCACCAATCAATTAATGGTTCGTGTTTTTCCGGAAAGACGCAAAGAAGTAGAGAAAATAATTGCTGATTTGGATCTTCCGACAAAAGAAGTATTAATAGTCGCCCGCATTCTGCAGGTTGTAATGAAGCCAAATTATGACGTCGGGGTTGACTGGAGCTTGAATTTTCAAAACAGCAGTGATCCGACTTTACGGAAAATAAGTTTTTCAAACCTTTACCTTAATGAAAACGGAATTTCCTCTTCTGATAATTTGAAAAATCTTTATGGAAAAATTGGTGTTGGTAATTTTTCAGCCGATGAATTTTCAACAGCTATCAGGGCCCTTCAACAGGTCAGCGATACAAAAATTTTGTCCAATCCCCAAATCCTGGTTACTAATAATGAAGAAGCCAAAATCCACATTGGCGATACCGTTCCCTATATTATCTCAACCGTTAACGGAACCGGTGATAACGCTATTACTAGCGAAGACGTGCGGTTTATCGATGTCGGCTTGAAATTAAATGTGACCCCGACTATTAACGATGATGGTATCGTAACCATGCGCCTGCGGCCGGAGATTTCAAACGTCGTCGGAAGATTGGAATCCAGCAAAGGCGGTATTCCTCAAGTCAATAAGACGGAAGTTCAAACGACGCTCATGGTTAAAGACGGCATGACGATTGTTATGGCGGGATTGCGAAAAGAAGATAAGGCGCATGTGAAAAAAGGTCTGCCTGTTCTTATGAATGTTCCTTATCTTGAAAAGTTTTTTAGCCGAACTTCTGATTCCATTGAATCAACAGAAGTTGTCATTTTGATAACGCCGCATATTGTTAAAGCAGGCGATTCATATCAAAAGGAGCGCGGTACCATTAAGCCTCCCAAAACGTATAAATAAAATGGCAGTTAGACCATTAACCAGACAATAAAACTGGAGAAAACCCAATGTTCATGATAACCGGAAAAAATTTAAAGCAAAAGAGCTCGACGCTAGCTGTGTCCGTGCTCTTGGCTGGTGCTTTACTGGCGTGGTTGCATCAGCCAGCTTTAGCCCAGGAAGAGGGAGACGTTCAGCAGACGCAAAGTGAGCGCGAACAATTTATTAAGGAAATCCGTCGTGTTGAAAATCTAAACAAAAAATACACGCAGGAAATCCAGGATGTCAAACAAAGCATGGGACAGCAGCAGGAAGATTTCAATAAGAGGGTGAATCTGCTGGAAGAAAAGTTAAATAGAACCCAGACAGAGTCGCCAAAAGAAAAATCCGCTGATCCTGTCCAGGCTATCACTTCCCAAATGGAAGAACAAACCTACGACATCCTGTCGCGCGGCGCTCAGTTGAATCCGAACGATGAAAATTTCAAAGAAGAATTGGCAAAAGCGCATTACAACATGGGCAACATTTTTTATCAGCGCGGCGAATATCAGCGCGCGGTTGTCGAGTTCTATCAGGCGGTTGATCTAAGTCCGTATGACGCTGAGACACATTACAATCTTGCTTTTGTCAGCGGAGAATTTTTGAAAGATCAAGAAACTGCACTGAAGCATTATCAGTGGTACCTGTATTTAAGACCGGAGGCTGACGATATCGATCTAGTGAAGGAAAAAATGGCTGCAGCAAAATTGGCGATCCGTTCACACATCGATTCACCTTTAGACAAGGACAGAGGGTTCGAAAACGTTATACGTTAAGTTCTTGCTAGTCTTTAAGTCAACATTTAGGTTTTAAATAGAGGTTTTATGAAATTATTTTCAAGAAGAGTGTGCGGTCTAGTATTAGGTGCGGTTTTGGCTGCTGGTATTACTCCTTCATGGGCGAATAATTTGTCGGTTTCCAACGTTTCGTTAGGATCGCGCGATCTCAACGCGAACACGGTTGTCGTTAAATTTGACGTTAATTTAGAGAATTCCTGGCGCAATAAAATCAATCATGATGCCGTTTGGTTAACAGTTCGTTTGCACAATCCCAGCAATGTTCCGGCTAATAAAAAATTATGCCAAATGGCAGTAGCCGGAGTAACGCCGGCAGGATTTTCAACCGGTTCGCAAGACGATCTCGAATTTTATGTTCCCGCCGATAAAAACGGAGTTTTCTTGCGCAGATCCACTAATGCGTCGCCCGGCGCTGTTGCCACTCAAAAAGCACAGGTTACTATTGACTATTCCTCTTGCGGTTTTGTCGCGGATGATCAGATCATCGCCAGTGTTTTTGGTATAGAAATGGTTTTTATTCCGCAAGGGGCGTTTTATGCCGGAGATCACGGCACAAGCCAAGCATCTTTAAATCAAGGTTCAGCAGATCCTGATCCTTGGTATATTAATAGTGAATCCGCTCTTTCCGTTTCCGATCCTGCTTCTAATGGTTTCAGATATGTTTCAGCCAATAACCCCGGCGAAAATGCAACCGGTTCTTCGTTTAGTATTCCTGCCGCGTTTCCAAAAGGATATAACGGATTTTATGTCATGAAGTATGAGCTCACCGAAGGCCAATGGATTGAATTTGTTAATTCTCTGCCGAATGCCGCTTCTCGGTTCAATCATGATTTGACTGACGGCGCGCATAAAAATTCGGATACGGTCATTTATCGAAACGCAATTTCTTGTTCTGGATCGCCTATGTCATGCGCCACCGAACGGCCCAGCCGTGCGGTTGGATTTCTCAGCTGGAAAGATCTATCCGCGTTCTTGGATTGGGCAGCATTGCGGCCAATCACTGAATTAGAATTTGAAAAAATGGCGCGAGGCCCGCAATTAGCTATCGACGGAGAATATGCTTGGGGTTCCAAAGATATTACAGCTGCGACGGCTTTATCGGGAACTCAGGAAGACGCCACAGAGGAAGTGTCCAACGCGGGCGCAAATGCTCAATTTGGAAATAATTCATTAAGCGGCGGGGATTCTTCGTTAGGTGTCCAGTATCAGCAGGGATCGCTGCGATCCGGTGCTTTTTCTGGAGAATCTTCAACGCGTATTTCATCAGGCGCTTCTTATTATGGGGTGATGGAATTATCCGGAAATTTAAAGGAATGGGTTGTGACTTTAGGCAATTTGAGCGGACGGAATTATT
This sequence comes from Candidatus Omnitrophota bacterium, assembly GCA_023247595.1. The sequence goes on along the minus strand of JAHFGF010000016.1, from coordinate 3,987 downwards.
CCGGAATTCACGGAAATGGAATTTTATCGTCGGATGCCGGATTTGAAGGAAACGCTGATGTTAACGAATGGCCTGGTCTGGATGTTGTTTCTAGCCATGGCGTTACTGGTGCCGCCGGAGCAGGATTAAAAGGCGGTTCATGGGCTGATGGTTCTGATCGATTGAGAATTTCCGACCGGTTGGAAGCAGCACTTGAATCAACCCAGGCGGCAAATACCTATGGTGGTCGAGGGGCGCGAACTTATGACGGGCAATAAATTGAATCCTATTATGAAATTTTTTGTTTCTCGACGAGCAAACGCTTTCCTGGTTTGCCTTTTAGGAACGATTCTTTTACCGGTTTTGGCATCAGCCAATAATTTGCAGATGAAGAATTTTAATGTCGACCAGACGGATACAGCTGCTAATACCATGACATTCAGCTTTGACTTGACCCAGGATAATTCTTGGCGCAACACCACCAATCATGACGCGTCCTGGATATTCATGAAATATTCCAGCGACGGCGGTGTCACATGGCATCATGCCACGATGGCGGCCAATGGTACGAATCCCATTGGTTTTTCCGCGCCGGCTGATTTTGAAATCATCGTGCCGAGCGATCAAAAAGGATTTTTTATTCAGAGAATCAGTTTCGGTTCCGGCAGCGTTTCCGCCCAGTCGGTGAAATTTGTCTGGAATTACGGCCAGGATGGTTTAAGCGATGCGACAGCCCAAGCAGCCAACACCGTCCATAAAATTTTCGGCATTGAAATGATTTATATTCCTCAAGGAGCTTTTTACGCCGGCGACGGCAATAGTTCCTCGGAATACAGATTGAAACAGGGTTCGGCGGACAATGATCCTTGGTATATCACCAGTGAAAATCCGATCACAACCACCAACAGCGCTTCCGACGGATTTTATTACACGTCAACCGGCGCTAGCGGGGAAAATAATTCGGCGGATGCTTTTTTAATTCCCGCATCATTTCCCAAAGGTTTTCAACCGTTTTATTTGATGAAGTATGAATTAACAGAAGGTGAATGGGTGGGCTTTTTTAATACGTTGACGGTAGAACAGAAAAATCATCGTGATATCACGGCAGCACTTTTAGGCGGGAAAAATTCCGACAATGTGGTTAACCGCAATACCATCGAATGGGATTCAAGTCATCCGGCGTATAACGCGACAACGTCCCGGCCTTCCCGCGCGATGACTTATTTAGGCTGGCCGGATTTAGCGGCTTATTCGGATTGGACTGGATTACGCCCGATGACAGAGTTGGAATTCGAAAAAGCTGCCCGCGGAAAAGACATTTCTCCGGTGGCGGATGAATTTTCCTGGGGCGATGCCAGTTATGATGTTCCTCAAGTCGGTGAGATCACACCTGCCAGCGCGGATGAAGACGGAACAGAAGCAGTCTTAGACGGAGCGTCTAATTTAAACCGCAACAGTTTGGGTTGGACTTCCGGCGACGGACGAGCCGGCGGCCCGGCTGATAATCAAAAAGGTCCTTTGCGCGTCGGAATTTTTGCCGAAAGTTCGTCGCTGCGAAATTCCAGCGGTGCGGGTTATTACGGGAATTTAGACTTATCCGGCAATTTAGACGAACCAGTGGTGAACATCGGCCGCATTGAAGGCCGACAGTTTTTAGGGACAAACGGGGATGGGGAATTATCAGTGATTTCAGGTTATGAAGGCAACGCAACCAATGCCGATTGGCCTGGAATTAATACAAATGTTGTTTATGGCGTTAACGGAACACAGGGCATAGGGTATCGGGGCGGGGATTATGCATCAAGCAGTATCCGTCATTTTCAAATTTCATCCAGAACATATTCCGTCAAGGACCCTGACAGCCAAGGTTATTTTCAAAGATATGATGCCAATTACGGCGTTGTGACAGGCGGAAGACTTGCACGCACGGCTCCGTAATTCAGTTTAATTGTTTCATCGGATTCAAATTTATATCTCATGACTAATCACAATACGGCGAATAAGGGTTTTGGCATCCAACGATGGGTGGTTATTTGTTTCTTTTGCCTCCTCATCGCGGGATTGTCGGTTCAATCCGCGTACTCCCAATATTCCGGTGGTAATCAAACCGGAACGGCTGAGAGCACGTTAGGAAGCGATATTTATAACGGCGGTTCTCAAACTGGGAATCCCGTTGCAACTTCTTCCGGCAGTGAATCCCTTTCTCATGGCCCCGCGGCAAAATTAGTTTTTACCGTTTCTCCCTCTTCTGCCAAACACTTTAAGAAATTCGCCAGACAGCCAGTGGTTGCTGTTGAAGACGCGGATGGCAATGTCGTCAGTGATGACAATACAACAGAAGTAACGCTGAGCATTTTAAATAATCCCGGCGCTGGAACATTGGAAGGAAAAACAACCGTCACGGTTGTCAATGGTTTGGCCCGCTTTGATAATCTCGGCATTGATTTTGCCGGAAATATGTATACCCTCAGAGCCAGCGCGTCAGGATTGCAAAGCGGAACATCGGACGCGTTTGATATGTTCCCTGGTACAGGTGTTAAGGCAACCGCCGCCTGGAATAACGGATCCGCTAACTTTACTGTTTACACATGGGTTGAATCGGACAATGACCGTGTGGCTTTGACCAGCGGTGATACCTGCGAAAACACGTATATATATAAGGTAGATGGAACGAATGAAACCATTCTAACCATGACCAAGGATTTGACTAACAACTGGTGTAAATCCGCCAGCTGGACGCCTTCCACAACGTCCAATTCTTTTTTTGCGCAGGTAACTATTCAGCATGTGACTTCTTATCAAACCTATACGCCTTTAGATTTGATCAAACCAACCGTCGAAGGAATTAAGGGAAAAACAGATACCATCAATTGGCTCGATATCGGAGTTATCAAAGGTAAAACCGATACGATTAATTGGGAAGATATTAATCTCATCAAAACCCGCACGGATATCATCAACTGGCAGGACATTTCAGTTTTGAAGTCTAATATCAGTACCATTAAAGGTGTTACTGACAGCCAGGCCAATGTGAACTGGACAGACATTCAACAGATGTCCACGCGAGCCATTAACTGGAATGATGTCGCTTCATTAAGCAAAGCCGGCGTGAACTGGACAGACCTTTATACCTTAACGAGCAAAGGAATTAATTGGAATGATATCGGTGTCTGGAGCAAAGCCGGTATTAATTGGACAGATCTTACGGTTCTGACCAAATCCGGAATCAATTGGAATGAACTCACCACGTTATCAAAAGCCGGAGTTAATTGGTCGGCTTTGAATACGCTGACTACAGCCGGCGTCAACTGGACGGATTTTGCCGTATTAAGCACGAGGGGAATTAATTGGAATGATATCGGCAAATTGTCTGTCGCGAATGTTAACTGGAATAATCTGCAATTCATGTCAACGGCCAATGTGAATTGGTACGATGTTGCCATCATGAGCGGCGCGCGCGTCAATTGGAGCGCGCAAATCAATTGGTACAGTTTGGCGGATTTAACAACGGCCGGCGTCAACTGGAATGATTTGACCGTGATGTCTAATAAGGGAATCAACTGGGCCGACATTGATGTGTTAAGTAAAAAGAATATCAACTGGACGGACATTTCGATTTTCAGTAAAGCTGGGGTTAACTGGTCAGACATTGGGACATTAAGCAAAGCTGGCGTGAATTGGAATGATTTAACGGTTTTAAGTAAATCCGGAATTAATTGGAACGACATTAGTGTATGGAGCAGGAGCGGCATTAATTGGAGTGATTTAAATTCATTAAGCCGAAGTTCTGTCAATTGGTCAGCCTTGGGAACATTAAGCTCATCCGGAGTTAATTGGTCAGATCTTAATGCGCTCAGTAAGGCTGGCGTAAATTGGTCGGACATCGGAACATTGTCGACGGCAGGAATCAATTGGACAGATTTAAACACGTTAAGTAAATCGGGTGTTAATTGGTCTGATTTTACAGTTCTTTCCAAAGCTGGTATCAATTGGGCCGATTTAAACACT
>JAHFGF010000142.1 GCA_023247595.1 Candidatus Omnitrophota bacterium | reverse complement strand
CCAGGCCACTGGCCACTTAAACAAACCGCCACGTCTGTCCATTTTTCGTATCTTCAACCGCGATCCCTTTTTCTTTAAGCAGATCGCGCAGCTCATCGGAACGTTTAAAGTTTTTATTCACCCGCGCGAATTTTCGCTCTTCAAGCAGCTGTTCCTGTTCCGCCGACAGTTTAATGTCTTTTTCTTTAGCAAACAAACCAAAAATCCCGGATGAAATTCCCTCCAAGGCATCGACCGCGGTAAAAATAATTCCCTCATAATCATCATGCCGTTTTCCAGCGTCAATATACTTGTGCGTGTCGCTGATCAAATCAAAAAGAACAGCCAAACCTTTGGGCGTATTAAAATCATCGTCCATGGCGTCCGTAAAAGCAGCCTTTGCCTTTTGGACAAAATCAACGTCTTTGGTTGTTTGATAAAGACTTTTGTCTTTGATGATTTGATAGGCTTTCCAGAATAAAATATCAAATTTATCCAGCGCTTTTTTAGCGTCCTGGATTTTTTCTTCATTAAAATCAATTGCACTGGAGTAATGCGAAAAAAGAAAGAATAACTTTAATGTGTCGACGCCATATTTGGCAACAGCATCTTTGATGGTTATAAAATTCCCCAAGGACTTTGACATCTTCTGGCTGTTAATCGTTAACAAACCATGATGAATCCAATATTTGGCAAAGGTCTTTCCGGTTAATCCTTCCGACTGGGCGAGTTCGTTTTCATGATGAGGAAAAATAAGATCGCGTCCGCCGGCGTGGATATCAAGCGTCTCTGTTTGAAGATGCTTCATGCTCATGCACGAACATTCGATATGCCAACCCGGCCTGCCGCCGCCCCAAGGGCTGTCCCAAACCGGTTCGCCTTCTTTGGATTTCTTCCAAAGCGCAAAATCCAAAGGATCCTTTTTCTTATCCCCTTTTTCAATGCGCACGGCTTCAAGCATTTTGTCAATGCTTTGACCCGAGAGTTTGCCATATCCTGCAAATTTGCGGACATTAAAATAGACATCACCGTCCACCGCATAGGCCATGTCCTTATCCATCAATCCCTGGATATGACTGATCATCCCGGGAATATTATCAGTCGCTTTAGGCTCCACATCAGCTGGATTGACGCCCAAAAGTTTTAAATCTTCATAATATTTAGCAATCTGTTCCTCAGAAACCTGCTGGCTTGTTTTCTTGGAATCAATGGCTTTCTGGATGATTTTATCGTCGACATCGGTGATGTTTCGGACAAAGGTTAAATCATATCCCCGAAATTTTAAATAACGCCGGATCACATCAAAGATATACAGGCTGCGGGCGTGACCAATGTGGCACTGGTCGTAAACCGTGACGCCGCAGGTATACATCTTGACCGTCTTGCCGTTTATGGGGACGAACTCTTCTTTCTGGCGGGTGAGTGAATTAAATAAGCGGATGGACATAATTGTAATAACAAAGGCTGTTGAGATTAAGAAATTAAGAGATTAAGAAATTAAGAGATTAAGAAATTTTGAAATTGAAAGACTGGCATATCACTGGAAATAGAATTGTTTTCTTGGGTTTTTAATTTCTCAATTTCCTAATTTCCCAATTTTCATAATTTTTTGGTTTATATTTCCGATCCCTTATCCCGATCCCCAATTTTCTCTTCCAGAATTTTGATGCGTTTTAAAAGTTTCGCCATATTCGCCATGATCGGATCCGAAATGTGCACATGCTCCATACTGATATCAATTTTCTTTCCGTCCTGTTTAGTAATATGGCCTGGAACACCGACAATCGTTGAGTTAGCCGGAACATTACGGATAACAACCGCGTTGGCCCCGATATAAGCATTGTGCCCAATGGTGATATTCCCGAGAACCTTGGCCCCTGTGCCAATAACCACATTGTCGCCAACGGTTGGATGCCGTTTGCCGGTTTCTTTTCCGGTACCGCCCAGCGTTACTCCCTGAAAAAGGGTTACATAATTGCCGATAATCGTTGTTTCACCGACGACAACCCCGGAGCCGTGGTCAATGAATAAACCTTTACCGATATCAGCGCCCGGATGGATTTCAATTCCGGTTAGAAATTTAGCGAATTGCGAAATCGCCCGCGGAAAAAACGGCAGTTTCCATTGCCACAGCTTATGCGCGACGCGGTACATCACAATGGCATGAAGCCCGGAATACAAAAGAATAATTTCCAGACTGTTTTTAGCCGCCGGGTCACGGTCTTTGACGGCCTTGATCTCATCGGAAAAAAAGATGAAGATCGAAAGCGCGATGATGACAATGACTAATAAGAAATTCACTTTCTACTCCTGTGATTATTTGACTGAAACGACAATCCGGCACAACATAACCCGCCGGCTATTCATCCATTAATTTATTAAAAACATTTACCAACTTCTGAAAAAGTTTATAACTTCCCACAGAAAGCAAAATATAAACGCCCCAAATTGATACCTCAAACACTGAACGATCCCATGAAACTGTCAGACCATTTTGAGTATCCGAATAAAGCCTAAACAGATCCAACAATAAAAATAACGTAGACATAATCGCCATTGATTTGGACCCACTCATTCTTGCCGGAATACGGTTTATAAACTTAATCTCTTGCTCTGTCAGCTTTTCTTTACCCATATCCTATCGTCCTTTCCTTGCCGCAACGGCGAACTGAAGGAAATACTTCTTCCAAGCCTCACCTGTGGATTGAAATTGATTACTCCCGAAGAAAAAATCAACAATTGCCTCGCGCACCCGCGCCACTTCCCGCAGACGACTGCGGTTCTTACGGTCTGCCAATGTCAAATCCAACAATTCCAAAGTCCGCTCAAAGGCATTTTGACTGCGCGGGGCGTCCCCTTGTGACTTCGCCTTTAATGTCCGTTCCACTTCACTGCCAATATTGGCCATTTGTTCCAGCAAAGACAATGTGCACCATCGGCCGGCAGCTAATTCTTTATGTTGAACATTCACAGATTGACCTTTTTCTTGACGATCTCAACGATTCGCTGTCGAGTTTTTTCATCTTCCACGCTACGGCTGCGATTGCCCTGCGAAGGCCGGACATTGATCATTGAATCAAATTCTATAAAACCATTTTCATCAGCATCAGGATAAAAATTAATACCCCAAAGATCCTTTTGTTCTGATCCTTCAATAAGAAGAAAGGCCTCTAAATCAGAATGAAGTTCAGCATCCACAACAACAACTTCACGTTTGATATCAACAACCGCTTTAAGCATATCGCCAAAAATATTATTGGCTATTAATTTTAAATCCTCACGGGATAACTCATCAACGACTATCTTCATCCCAAATTCTTTCTTTAATCTCTGACTAACAGCGCCGTCGCGTAAGCGGCGATGCCTTCTTTTCTTCCGACAAAACCCATGCCTTCATTGGTGGTTGCCTTGATATTCACTTGAAGGTCAGGAATTTCCAATACAGAAGCAATATGTTCACGCATCGCGATTTTGTATGTCCTTAAATGCGGCTCTTCTGCCAGAACAGCCACGTCTACGTTGCCGACCTTAAACCCATGCTTGCTCAACATCTCTTTGACCTTCGATAAAAGCACGGAGCTGGAAATATCTTTAAATCGCGCGTCACCCGGCGGAAAATGTTCCCCGATATCTCCCAAACCTGCCGCGCCTAACAGCGCGTCACAAATGGCGTGCAGGAGGACATCCGCGTCGGAATGGCCTTGCAACCCTAAGGCATACGGAATTTCAATCCCGCCCAACATCAACTTTCGGCCCTTAGCAAATCGATGCACATCATACCCAATGCCCGTTCGATACGTCAACATATTCTCTCTGGCCTTAACGAATCATTAACCCCGCCCAGGCTAAATCCTCGGCGGTGGTGATTTTAATATTTTTATAGTCGCCCGCAATGATTTTGACCTTGACCCCCAGCTTTTCCACCAACATCGCGTCATCGGTTGGGGCACAGCACAGTTTCTCTTGATGGGCCCGTTCCAATAAACTGCGACGGAACGTTTGCGGGGTCTGAACCTCCCAAAGCGTATCACGCATTAATGTTTCCGTCACGAACAGATTTTTAGGATCAACCTTCTTTATTGTGGCCTTAACTGGTACCGCTACAACGGCTGCCTGCTGGGTCAACATCGACTTCACAGAGTCGGTGATCATCTTTTGCGTCACAAACGGACGCGCGGCATCGTGGACCATAACCGTTTCTGTATCTTTATCCAGGCAGAGAAGCCCGCAAGCCACGGAATCCGACCGCGTCTCGCCGCCAGGCGTAATCGCGCAAACCTTTTTAAAAAACTCCTTTTTGATAATCCTTTGAAACGCAGGAATATGCTGCGGATGTCCAACCACAATAACACTTGTAACAATCTTGGCTTCTTCAAATGCCTTTAACGAATACCATACCAAAGGTTTTCCCTAAGCGCGACAAGCGCTTTGGGCTTGGCTGTCTTAAGCCTTGTTCCTGAACCAGCAGCAACTAGGATAACCTGAACTTTC
>JAHFGF010000141.1:3021-4494 GCA_023247595.1 Candidatus Omnitrophota bacterium | reverse complement strand
ATTATTTTTCCCAGACATGCTCCAGGTTACCAAAGTCTGTTGGCCTTCGGGTTTAAACGTAAATTCGGCAGTGCTGATTGCCTCAAACGGTTTTAAAAACTCCAGTTTGATTTTGATTAATTCTCCGGGACGGCTTTCGATAATGGTGTTGCTGCCCACTCCCACCTGGTCGTTGCCCGACCAGCGAAAAATTGCGCCCACACCTTCGGATGGCCCTTGGTATTCCGCCTTGGCATTCGGGTCCAGTTTGGCCCACGGCGACCACGCTTCCCAATTGTGAAAATTATTCACCTGGTCAAAAACTTTTTGCGGGGAAGCCGCAACCATGACTGAACGGCTGATCTTAAAGTCTTCCGGCTGAATCATGACGACACCCAGAAAAATCAAAATTACAACAACCAATCCAATGCCAATCTTCTTAAACATGTACCTCTCCTTATTTTTTAATTATTTGAATTTATGGAGCCCCACGGGCATGCCCGTGGGGCGGCCTGTCCTGTGCTGGACAGGCACAGGGAATCCTGAGAGAAGCCCACGGCCATGGCCGTGGTGCGAATCGAAGGATGGATTTTATTTTTGTAGAAAATCATCAAGCCTGGCAAGGGTTTGCTTTCCGCCTTCGATTGCGCCGTACACATTGGCAACCGTGTCGCGCTCTTCGGCCGATGGAAAGACAAGCCGCCCGGTCACTTTGGTTTTATTCTTGCCTTGCGCCTCGAACGTCCATGTTGCCACAAAATTCGCGCCGGGAACGCCTTTCGCGCCGCCGCTGTGGGAATAAACAATGCGCTCGTATTTCACAATTTCTTTAAAGATACTTTTGTTGGGATAATCGGTACCGTCGGGCCCATGCATAACGTGCTGCCAAACACCACCGACCTTAACTTCCATCTTTTTAATGGTCGTTGAAAAACCATTCGGCTCCCACCAGCGCACTACTTGATTGGGATCAACCATCGCCTCCCACACGCGTTCGCGCGGCGCGCTGATCACACGTGAGATCACGATCTCGCGGTCGGAGGCATTTGATGGTTGGCTTTGAAGCTCTTTATTCATAATGCAGTCCTTTCATGTCATTTTAGCCAAATGCGCGCCAAGACGGTCAAAATTTTGTTGATTTGCCTGAATGATGATGTCCCTAACTTTTGAACATTCATCAAGCGAATCAAAAAGCATGCGCCAGGTGAGTTTGGTTTTTCCTTCTTGTTCGTTAAAGATCATCGTCATCTGAAAACTATGCACCGGTTCAAGATGTTTAAACACGATGCGTTCAAGCTTGACGACCTCAACAAAAACACTTTCATTTTCATAATTAGCGCCGTCGGGGCCATGCATGACCAAGCGCCAATGACCACCGGGCTTTAAATCAAATTCATGGATGGTGTTGGTGAAACCTTTCGGTCCCCACCATTGCGTCAGATGGTTTGCATCGCTAAACGCTTTAAAAACGCGTTCACGCGGAGCATCAAAAAC
>JAHFGF010000141.1:0-3011 GCA_023247595.1 Candidatus Omnitrophota bacterium | reverse complement strand
ATTTCCCGGCCAGCTAATTCTTTATTGATCGTCATGACTTCTCCATAAAATTTTTCAATGATGTTCCAAGAATAAAAGTCCAACCCGCGATAAAATTCTTTTTAGCCAGATCAGGATTGCTTTTGGGGAATGTTTCCAAACCTTTATGGGTCAGCACGAGCTTCGTTTGCTTACCCTCGGCAAAAAGCTCAAAGGTGACAAAAGAATTTCCTTCATGTCCGTCGTATCGCCAACTGTACGTGATTTTTTTGGTCGCAATAACTTCGGTCACTTTACACAAGTGAAGGTATTTCTTGTCATCTTTGCCCGCGGAAAACTGGAATTCACATCCCACTTCCGGTTTGAACATCGGCAGATCGAAATACCATTCTTTCATCTGGCCTTTATCGGTTAAGGCCTTCCAGACTTTTTCGACAGGCGCGTTATACGTGCGCTCCATGACAATAGGCTGTCTGTTATGATAGTCGGTCAGCCGATCGAGCGTTCCGGTCCAGCCGCCCTTCATACTTTCGCGGCCGTTGTCGAACGTCTTTATCTCTTCGCTGTTTGAATTGTACGGTTCCCATGTAATGGTGAACGTGATCTTTCCGTCTTTTTCTGTGAGCGTGTATGTGGAAAGCAATTCGATCGGCCAGTTTGGATTCATGGGGTGGCGGGCCAATCCCCCTTTTTCATCCGAGAAGGAATTGATAAAGACGATCTTCTCCATGGGCACGATCTCACGATAGACACATTTTCCCCACATCTCATTCCCGTCGGGTGAACGCAGGTAATAGTGATATATCCCGCCCGGATGAAAATCCATTTTAACAGCCCGTCCGGTGAAACCTTTAGGGCCGAACCATTGTTGCATTTCTTCAGGGTCTGTCAGCGCTTTCCACACAAGCGCGCGCGGCGCGTCAAACTCGCGGGAAATAATAAACGGTGCTACATCAGCTTTTTTTTCTTTTGGGCTCATGGCTTTTCTCCTTTTTAGTTAATCTTTCTTTTTTCATAGATTCTTTAAGGTATTCATCCAGCCTGTCCAAGCTCTCTTCCCAAAATTTGCGGTGATGTTCGATCCAGTCCTGGGCCTTGTCCAAACTTTTGGTTTCAGCCGAAATGAAATGCTCGCGGCCTTTGACCCTGCGCTTCACAAAACCCGCTTCTTCTAATATACGGATATGCCTGGAAACGGCAGGGAATGAGACATCAAACCGTTTGGCAAGTTCGGAAGCCCGGCGCGGTTTTCTGGCGACAAGCTCCAAAATTTGCCGCCGGTTGGCATCGGCCAAGGCATAGAACACATGGCTCAAATCATCTTTGTAATAATTAACCATATGGTTAAATATAAAAGAAAAAATAAATCCTGTCAAATGTTTTGGCGAAGTCAAAACACCGGCAGGATTTAAAGACTGTACTCATTAACCCGTCAAGACCGTCAAAATATTTTTCTTTAATCGGTCATTAGTTATAAAAGGAATCAGGCAATTTCGAATAAGAAAACTTTGCGCGAACGTTAGGCAGACCGCGCCGGTATAAACAAAAAAATATTCCACCCAAAACGGCTTGTGCATCCGGTAAGACAAATATAAGAATGGGATATGCCACAAATAAATCCACAGGCTGTTTTGCGCGATAAAATAAATCAAAACCTCCAGCCATTTAAGCCGCGCCAAAGCCGCGCACACAAACGGCGCAACAGCAACAGCCACACTGCTCACGGCCAACGCATAGGACACATAATAAATCCTAGGCGGATATTTAAAATTTTGCGTACCGATAAAACCATCCGGTCCCCGGCCATACCAAAACGCGCAGACGAGAAAGATGATAAAAAAAACAATAGCCATCATCAAATATTCTTTTCTGGTCAGCCGGTTCAACCGGATCCCCAACGCAAATATCAGACCAAAGCCCGGGGTGAACGCAATGTAATAGGAAAGGATTTGGCTAAAGATACCGCTGCCTAACGGCTTAATATTTAATAACAAAATTTCGTAACAAAAATAGATGACCGCGATCAAAGTAAAATAGGCGCGATTCGACGTAATCCGCTCATTGATATGGAAAACAAAAGGCGCTACTAAAGCGACTAAAAGGAACACGCGAATAATCCAGACAAATCCTATCCCTTCTAACAGTTGGTAACTTTCCAGAATAACCCCAGGTTTTAGCTGTTCCGGCGCAAACCAAACAATTCTGTCGATAAAAAAATAACCCGTCAGAAAAATCCAAACAGGCAAAACCAGACGTTTAAAACGCTTGGCTACGTAATTAAAGTAATGTTCGTTTTTTCGTGACTGTAGATAAGACATGCCTGAGACAAGGATCATTAACGGCACATCGAAATTCCGCAGCTGAAACAGCCAGTCCGGCGGAAACACATGCGCCAAAATAATCATGGAAAGGCCAAGGAAACGTAGAAAATCGATATTCTGATTACGCATTTTGAAATACTGGGTTGACCGTTACAGATGAGAAGAGCTGGTTTGACGCAGATCCACATTAACAACGGCTAGAATTTTGTTAATTTAATTTTTCCCTGAATTTGGTAAATATAACATATGCTTGAACCATTTCAAGGTCACCCCAATATTCCCCAATTATTTCACCAATTTATGCTCCTTAAAATACATCCGCGTTTCTTGGGCGATAACACCATTTAAGACCAATAATGAAATCAAATTAGGAACAGCCATGAGCGCGTTGGCGCAATCGGCAAAATTTCAGACGGTGGGTAGACTTATGACCGACCCCACAAAAACAGCCACGACCCATAAATAACGATAGGGTTGGATTGCCCAAGCGCCCAAGACATATTCAATGCTCTTCTCGCCGTAATATCCCCAGCCCAAGATCGTCGAGAAGACGAAGGTCAGCAATCCGATGGTCAAAATGGTTGGACCCACTATCGGAAAACTGGCAAACGCTGTTTTCGTTAACACCGCTCCGCTAGCCCCGTGAACCCATTCTCCGGAAGACACCAAAACAATTCCGGTCATCGCGCAAACAACAACCGTGTCCCAGAA
>JAHFGF010000015.1 GCA_023247595.1 Candidatus Omnitrophota bacterium | reverse complement strand
GCCAAGGGTAATGGCTGGGTAGCTATGTTCGGGAGGGATAAACGCTGAATGCATATAAGTGTGAAGCCCACCTCAAGATAATTCATCGATTCCCTTCGGGGATGAAGGCTCCAGGTAGACTACCTGGTTGATAGGCTGCAGGTGTAAGATCCGTAAGGATTTAAGCTAAGCAGTACTAAATGCCGAACGCTTGATCACTTTTTTTTAAAATGAATTTGATCGTCTACATGGGTTACCATACATTACATAATTGTTGAAAAATTGAAATAGCCAGAGCGCAGGGTGTTTAGAGTATTTTTCGAGTGTGCGCTTACGCTAAAATATTCCGGTAATTTTACTAGAGGTGTAACACCCGTTCCCATTCCGAATACGGTAGTTAAGCCCTCAGAGGTCGATGGTACTTAAGTCGCAAGGCTTTGGGAGAGTAGAAAGTTACCGGGTAATTTAAAACCCTGCAGATTGATAAAATTTGCAGGGTTTTTTTATTCGCTGAGGTATATATTGCGTTTGATTTTTATTTGATCGTTCTTTGATTTTGAAAACAATAGAGATAGTGCGCTATATAGGATGGGACAAGGGGAAGGATGACGGCACCTGTAATGCTCAGGCCGTAGCCCAGAACCATGTGGTAGGACGCTTTCACAAAAACATATTCATAATAATTTCCAAATATTTCTAGAAAAAATCGGCTGATCAATAACCATTGCCAGAAACTCTCATGTGAAGTCCTTTTGTTAAATGAAAACGCGTATAAAGGATACAGACACGCAATTGCCACAATCGATTTAAGGATCGCTAAAGCATAGTGAATTTGAAAAAAATTCGACCAAGTCATTAAGATTTGATAAAAAATATAGGGTTCAGATTCGGGATACATCAGCCAGATAAGATTTATAACGGTAATGAAAGTAAACATTACGGCATAAAATTTCCAAATTAATTTTAATTTTTTTTTCATATTGTCATTATGTCATGCGTAATTCACGACGGCAACGATTAAGTTTTGAAAAAATCGAAAAATTAAAATTGAATTTTTTAAAAACGCTGATATAAAATAAAATATGGTCAATCAAGAATTCTATACAATCATCGATCAGATTTGCGAAGCAGATACGCGTTATAAATCCGATGCCTATGAGTTTCTCATGGAAGCATTGGCGTTTACTCAGAAAAAATTTAAACGCTCTAAACATGTTTCCGGTGTGGAACTGCTGGAGGGAATTAAACAGCTTTTGATGCATAAATTTGGACCGCTCACTTTACTAGTATTAAATCACTGGGGGATTGCACGGACAGAGGACTTTGGCAACATAGTTTTTAATCTCGTTGATAATAAAGTTCTAAGCAAAGACAGTGAAGACAATATCGACAGTTTTCAAAATGGATATGACTTTAACGAAGTCTTTGACCAAGGCTACCGCAAGATATTAGAAAAACGCATCAGCCGTATGCGTGCCTAACCGTTCTTCGAATTCTCTCCTTAATTTTCCTATCATTGGATCGCAATGCGCATGAAAATTCCTTCGGAAACACCCATTCAATTTATTAAAGGTGTTGGACCGGCCAAAGCGGAACTTTTAAAAAATCTCAATGTGCATACGGTTGAAGATATCCTTCTGATGTTTCCCAAAAGACATGAAGACCGCAGCAATTTTGTAAAGATACATGACCTTCAGGTTGGGCAATGGCAAAGCATTTGCGGAGAAGTTATTGTTCGAGGAGGCAGGCAATCCTGGTTTTCGAAAAAACGCATGTTTGAAATCGCGATTGCTGATGATTCAGGCCGGATTTATTGCACGTGGTTCAACCAGCCGTATTTGGAAAAGTATCTAAAACCCGCAACCCGTGTTGTCCTGTTTGGGCGTATCGATTTATTTAAAAATAAATTACAAATGGTTTCTCCTGAATATGAAGTTATCGACTCCGACGAAGAAAGTCTGAACATGAACCGCATTGTTCCGGTTTATGCGTTAACTAAAGGGATTTCGCAGCGATTTTTAAGGAAAATCATTTATTCCTGTTTACAGGAATATTCACAGAATTTAACCGATATCCTGCCGGAATTGATTCGAAAGAAGTATGGTTTTTTTCATATTTCCCAAAGCATTAAATCCATCCATTTTCCTGAAAATGGCGATGTTCAAAAGCTGGCGTCTCAGCGCGCGATTTATGAAGAATTTTTTTTATTTCAGATTTCTGTGATTCTTCGCAGGCTTAGTATTATTCAGAAAAAAGGTTTTAGTCATAAAGTGCCGCAAGCAATGGTTTCTAAGTATTCATCTTCCTTTGATTTTTCTTTGACCAAATCCCAGATAAAAGCGATTGACGAGATGGCTGCTGATATGAAAAAAGAAAATCCAATGCTGCGGCTTTTGCAGGGAGATGTGGGATCAGGCAAGACGCTGGTTTCATTTTTTGGATGTGTCGCCTCCACGCACAATGGTTTTCAATCGGCGGTTATGGCTCCGACGGAAATTTTGGCGCAGCAGCATTTTACTAATTTTAACCGATTCATTATTGAAAAAGGATTTAAAAATATTCGATCCGCGTTGTTGGTCAGCGGTATCAGTAAACGGGAAAAAGATAAAATTATTTCAGATTTAAAGGCAGGACAAATTGACGTTCTTATCGGAACGCATGCCTTATTGCAGGAAACGGTTATTTTTAAAAATTTAAGTTATGTTGTCATTGACGAACAGCACAAGTTTGGAGTTCAGCAAAGGGCAATATTGACATCTAAAGGAAAGAATCCGGATATTCTAGTTATGACCGCGACTCCGATTCCCCGCACGTTATGTTTGACGCTTTATGGAGATTTGGATGTCTCGATTATCAATGAACTTCCTGCCGGACGTGGCGTCATTAAGACCTATCAATTTCCGATGCAGCAGGCTCCATTGGTTTATGAGCGTGTCCGGGAATGGGTGAAAAAGGGAACGCAGGCTTATATCGTTTATCCCATGGTTGATGAATCAGAAAAAATGGATTTAAAAGCGGCAACCGAAATGTATGAGCGTTTTTTAAAAAACGAATTCAAAGATTTGCGTGTGGGATTACTACACGGACAAATGGACCGTAATCAAACTCAGGCCACAATGGAGTTGTTTAAAAATCATCAATTGGATATACTTGTTGCCACAACTGTCTTGGAAGTCGGGGTTGATGTGGCGAATGCCAATGTTATGGTCATCGAACATGCGCAACGGTTCGGGTTATCTCAATTGCATCAATTACGAGGACGTATCGGCAGAAGTGAAAAAAATGCGATTTGTTTGTTACTGGCTGATGTCAATACTGAGGAGGGCAGGGCGCGTTTGGACGCCATTGTTTCCACAACGGATGGATTTAAAATTGCGCAAGAAGATCTCAATATCAGGGGGCCGGGACATTATTTTGGCAAGTACCAGCATGGTCAGAACGAATTGCGAATGGCTGATCCTGTCAAACAGTTGGCTCTTTTGGAAGATTCTAGAAAAGACGCCGTTGAGATTTTACACCAAGACCCTAAATTGCAAAATAAGGCCAACGGCACAATCGGCAAGGCAATTTTAAAACGTTATCCCGAATATTTATCTATGGTTTTAGCGGGTTAATTGGAATCAAAATTAACCCGTCTCAGGAGGTGAGATGAGCCGTAAATTTTTCCAACACTTAACGTATGCTTTAGAGCATATTATATTCCCAATTGTCTTTTTAATTTTTGCGGCCATGATGGCGTCGTCATTGGTTGATGGCATCCGCGCAACCAAAACGTATGATTGGATAAGCCTGTCGCAGCATCTTCGTTATGTCTTTCTTTTTTTCTTTAATGTATTGATTGCATATTTTTTGTATATGACAAAAAGCAACACCAAGGTTTATCCGGACCGCTTGTCAGAGGTGGCTGTTCCTATTATTGCCACGTTTTGGTTTTTTACATATAGTTTGGTTGAATTGATCCCGAATGACATTAATCATCTTTTTTTGCCGCCGCAATCGCTTGAATTTTTAATTCCCATTGGAGTGGTAATCAACTTGATTGGGCACGGAATTTCTATTGCTGGTGTTTTAAGTCTTAAAAAGTCTTTCGGTATTGTGACAAAAATTAATGAAATCATCACAACGGGATTATATGGGATGGTGCGGCATCCCATCTATTTTGGTTATTTGATCATGACATTAGGTTTTATCTGTATGACACCGCGGATTATTCATTTTATAACCTATGCGCTGTCCATTGTGATCCAGGTTTGGCGGGCTAAGATAGAAGAAAAAAAATTGGCAGCAGCTTCTGAGAATTATCGCACCTATATGCGGACAGTTCCTTTTCTCATTCCCAATGTATGGAAACTTTTGGGACGTAACAAGTAAATATTTATTTGAATTTAGTAAAAGTGAGGTTTTAATGCGGATTTTAGGCGGGGAGTTAAAAGGGCGGAATTTTTATATGCCAGAGGCCATTCGTCCCAGCCAAGATATTTTAAGGGCGGCAATCTTTGATATTCTAGGTCATGACCTTTCAGAATTAACATTTTTAGATCTTTTTGCCGGCAGCGGCGCGGTTGGTCTGGAAGCCATTTCCAGGGGGGCAAAAGAGGTTGTTTTTGTCGAAAAAGATCCGGTCAATGCCAATGTGATTAAGGAAAATTTTGAGCTTTTAAAGATCGGGTATCCCCATATTTTCCATAAGGTTCTGAATGCTGATGCCTTTGCGACCATTAAAAAATTGGCGGCTGAAAGCAGCCGTTTTGATATCATTTTTTTCGACCCGCCGTTTGATCAGAAGCTGGCAAAAAAAATCTTGAAACTCCTAATGACCCATGTTATATTACACCCTCGTTCCTACATAGTGGCACAGTATGGAAACGACGATTCTTTGCCAGATTTGCAAAATCAATTCGAAATAGTAAAAAAGAAAACCTACGGAAGTTCTCAACTGACTATCCTTCAACAGGTTTAAAATTTTAAGGAATGTATGGCATCACGCGGTCAGGCAGCAATTTATCCTGGTAGTTTTGATCCGGTTACGTATGGTCATTTAGATGTCATCGAAAGAGCCACCAAGATTTTCCCCCATGTCATTGTTGCGGTTGCGAATAATACGAGTAAAAAAGCATTGTTTACGATTAATGAACGAATCGTTTTGTTAAAACAGGCGACCAAAAGCATTAAAGGGGTAGTGGTTGAATCATTTGATACCCTTGTCATTGACTATGCCCGTCAGAAAAAAGTAAATGTCCTGATTCGCGGCTTACGCATGACCTCTGATTTTGAATATGAATTTCAAATTGCTTTAACCAACCGCCGTTTGGAACAAAATATTGAAACGGTATTTTTGATGCCATCGGAACATCATTCGTTTGTTTCTTCTTCGTTACTAAAAGAGGTGGCATCTTTAGGGGCAGATATTTCGTCATTTGTTCCTAAATCAGTTGAAGCGGCATTGAACAAACGCTTGAAACAATGTTGAAAATTCCGGTTAAAGATATAACTTCAGCAGGATTAAGCTTTCAAAAAGATGTCGCAGCATCTGAAATCGGTTTGGGGGAAGATGAAGTTGATTTACGTTCCCCATTATCTGTTGATGCGACATTAACGAGGGTTGGAAATACTGTCCTTGCCGATGTCGTAGTTACAGTTCAATACGGTTATCAGTGCGCCAGATGTCTGGCTGATTTTCAAAGAAGTAAATCAAAGGAGTATCACTTTGATTATGAGATCACAAGCCCGATGGATGGAGTTGATGTTGGGGAAGAAATCCGTCAGGAAATGATTCTTAGTATTCCGCAACGGGTTTTATGTGATACGAAATGTAAAGGTATTTGCACCGGATGCGGTGTGAATTTAAATACGGAAAAGTGTAAGTGTAAACAATGAGCACACGAACACAAGACACACGAGCATATGGTGAGCACAGGCCTGGCTTGAGCTCTTTTGTGCTCTTGTGTACATGTGTACTTGTGTTCTCTTGCTAAGGAGCAATGTCATGCCATTACCAAAACGTCAACATTCAAAACAGCGCGGACGCAAACGCCGTACTCATTGGAAGGCCCGCGTTGCCTCTTTAAGCAACTGTTCCCAATGTCAGAAACCGATTATTCCGCACCGCATTTGCCCATTCTGTGGGTATTACCGCGGCAGCCAAATTGTTTCGGCGCGCGTGAAAACGTCAAAAACGAATTAAGCGACGAAATTTATTGTTCGGGGTAAAAGGGAGTTGGGGTAAAACCAAACTCCTTCCCCAAACACCCAGCAGCAGACTCCAACAATAGTGATACCGTTTGATCGGAGCGTGAACACTTGAATATCGTTGTAGATGCGATGGGCGGCGATTACGCCCCAGAAAATATTATAGCCGGCGTTATCGATGCCATTCGTGAAGAACAGTTAACCGTCACACTCATTGGTATTGAAGAACGGGTGCGCGCGGAGCTTAAAAAATACACCTATCCGTCAGAACAGTTGCAAATTGTGCACGCCCCTGAAGTTGTTGAAATGGATGATCATGCCATTGCATCCATCCGTCAGAAAAAAAACTCCTCAATTACTCTCGGTATTAATCTCCTTAAAGAACAACCTCAAAAATACGATGCCTTTATCAGCGCCGGCAATACCGGGGCTGTGGTTGCGGCCGCGACACTCAAACTCGGGATGATTTCCGGTGTTGACAGGCCGGCGATTGGATTGGTTATTCCGTCGATCAAAGGATGTTCTTTTATGATGGACGTGGGGGCTAATACCATGCCGAAGGCGGAACATCTGCTGCATCAGGCGCTCTTGTCGCGCATTTATATGAAAGAAGTTTTTAATGTGGTTAACCCAACGGTTGGGCTTTTGAATATCGGGACGGAAGAAGGCAAAGGAACAGGCTTTGAAAAAGAAGCGCATAAATTGATGGCGGACCAAGTCGAAAATTTTATTGGTAACATTGAGGCTAATGAAGTTTATACAGGCAAATGTGATTGCATTATTTGCGATGGTTTCGTGGGGAATGTGGTTTTAAAAGTTTCCGAAGGATTAATGGAAACAGCGGGGCAGTTGATTAAACGCGAAGTGAAAAAAGATGTTGTGGCCATGCTGGGCGCTTTTTTTATGAAATCCCGTCTGAAGCATATCAAAAAACTCGTGGATTATTCGGAATACGGCGGGGCGCCATTATTGGGCGTCAATGGATTGGTTATGATCAGCCATGGAAGGTCTTCGGCTAAGGCAATCAAAAATGCCATTCGTTCAACCAAACGGGAAATTGAACACAATCTTCTAAGCAAATTAACTTCAGAAATGGCAAGAAAATAAATCATTCATTCCGGATGGATGATGTCCTTTAGAGGGTAAATAGTTCTATGAGAAATGTTGGGATTCTTGCGGTAGGAAAATACCTTCCGGAAAAGCGGCTGACAAATTTTGATTTAGAAAAGATTGTTGAAACAACTGATGAATGGATTCGCACCCGCACAGGCATTTCTGAAAGGCGCATTGCCGCCGAAAATGAAAAAACCAGCGATCTTGCGGTCAACGCGGCCCGTGATGTTTTAAAACAATCCGGTCTTGATGCTTCCAAAATTGAATTAATTCTTGTAGCGACAATCAGCCCAGATAGCAATTTTCCGTCGATGGCCTGCCTTGTTCAAAAAGCGATTGGCGCGAAAAGCGCCGTGGCCTTTGATATCTCCGCGGCCTGTTCCGGTTTCTTGTATGCCATGACCACGGCTAAACAATTTATCCAGACCGGCCTTTATAATAACGCGCTTGTCATTGCCTCCGAACGAATTACCAAATTGATTGACTGGAAAGACCGCAGCACCTGTGTGCTTTTTGGCGACGGCGCCGGCGCCTGCTTATTAGGACCGGTGGCAGAGCCCGGTATTGTGGCTGAATTTATGCACAGCCAGGGTGAATTTTCAAATTTAATGGAAGTGGTCGTCGAGGATTATCGCGCGCCGAACACTGAACGCGAAGCGTCTTCGAAACTGCCGTACGTGGTCATGCAGGGGCAGGAACTTTTTAAGATTGCGGTTAATTCGATGGCTGAAGCGGTTGAAGAAGTTTTAAAAAAAGCCGGATTGACCATTGCCGACGTGGATTGCGTGGTGCCTCATCAGGCCAATGACCGCATCATCACCGCGGTTGCCAAAAAATTAGATATCCCTAAAGAGAAATTTTTCATTAATATCCACAAATACGGCAATATGTCGGCCGCGTCGATTGCGGTTGCGTTACAGGAAGCGGTTGAATGCGGGCGGATTACCAAGGGTTCAACCGTCGTGCTCGTCGCCTTCGGCGCTGGTTTGGTTGCCGGGGCTAACGTTGTTAAATGGTGAAAACAATGAACGTACAAAAAATACTTTTAGTTATTCTAATCGTTTCGTGTTGTTCGGGATGTGGAACCATTTATCGGCGGTCTCCTAGATTTGATACGGCATTGCCGACATTAAAGACCATTGCTGTTCTTCCGTCTGATGTGAAAGTTTATAAACTTTCAGCAGGAGGGGGCAGCGAAGAGATGGACGAATGGTCGTTGACGGCTAAAACAAATATTGAAGCCAGCCTTAAAAAGTTTTTAGGAGACGGCTCTAAGTATAAACTAGCCCTGACATTCATTACTGAAGATTGGATGAAGGCTAATCAAAAGGATTTATGGCGTCGGCAAAAAGCCATGTATGAGGCTGTTGTTTTAAGTGTTATTAGGCATACGTATTCGCCGGTTGAAAATTTTCCTCAAAAAATTAAAAATTTTGATTACACCATGGGGCCTGATGTTGGTGTTTTAGCGCAGGCGCTTGGTGTTGATGGTTTTATTTTTGTTAATGCCAGCGATACCCAGGAAACCGCCGGGCATGTCGCGACAAGTTTTATGCGGGCGATTGTTCTGGGGTATTATGAGGTTCATCCGTCGTTTTTTTGTATTTCATTGGTTGACGGCAAGACCGGTGAGTTATTGTGGTTTAATGTTTCCCCCGGCCAGCAAAATTATAATTTTCTTAATCCCAAACATATTGATTCAATTGTCCAATGGGTTGCCAAAGAATTTATTTCTCCAAAAAAATAATACTTTCTGTCCTTTTGATCTTTTGCAGCGGCTGCGCAACGGTGAATGTTCCCAACGTTGGCAGCAAAGATTATCATCTGGAAGATGATGAAAAGCGGATTATCAATCGGTCCAATGAAGTCATTGAGGCTATTCAAGACGCTGGTTATGTTTATCAGGACACGGCTCTTGAGAATTATCTTAATGAGATCGCCCAAAGTCTCATTCCGGCAGAATTTAAGTCTGATTCCGATAAGAATATCCGTATTCAAATCCTACGCGATCCCACGCTTAACGCGTTTGCTTTTGCCAATGGACATATTTTTGTTCATGCGGGGATTTTAGCCGCGGCCGATAACGAAGCGCAAATCGCTACCATCTTTGGGCATGAAATGACGCACGTTTATCATCGGCACACGCTTAAACAATTTCGGTCAACCAAAAATTCTTCCGCTTTTTGGAGCACTTTGGGACTTACCATTGATCTTGTCACCGGAGGATTGGGAAGTCTTTTGGGTCAGTTTAGCTTTTTGTCGTCAGCGAGCGGATTTTCACAGCAGCTGGAGTTTGAGGCTGATGAGGGCGGTTATCAGATGATTAAAACTAAGGGATACGATACTAAGGAATCTGTTAAGCTTTTTGAACGGCTGGCGAAGTTTACCGAAGACGAAGAAATTAAAGAACCGTTTTTATTTTCAAGCCATCCTAAAGTTTTGGAACGCATCACAAAGTTTAATGAGTTAAATTTAACCAATCCTTCCGCGGAAAATTCAGGACATATCGGTGATCCAAAGTTTTTGCCAATGACGCGTCAGTTGAAATTAAATAATATTGATATGTGTTTTGAACGCGGTTTTTATAAAACAGCTGAACGCAATATTGACATTTACGTGGCATTATATCCCGATGATGTTCAAGGGTTGTTTAGGCGGGCGGAATTGTTTCGCCGGCGGCAGGATCCATTGCCCAAGAAAAAGAAAAGAGAAAAAAACGACGATTACAAAAAGGCTATTGAAACTTACGAGAAAACTTTAAGTTTGGATAATCATTTTGCTAACGCGTGGTTAGGCAAGGCGCGTGTCTTACAGAAAGCATCAAATCATAACGAAGCTAAATTTTGTTTTCAAAAATATCTGGAGCTTGAACCTCATTCACCCGAGCGAACATATATTGAACAATTCTTAACTATGCCGTCAACGGAGAACGCCAAATGAAAAAAATAATTTTAACGATAATGTTGGCTCTGCTATGCGCGGGGTGTATGACGATTTGGGTGAAGCCTCCTCAAAAGGAATATCATCATTCAGGTTTAAAAATAAGCGCCATGCTGCCCCAAGAATGGATGCGTTTCACACCGGACAAGGGCTTGGTGCTTACCAAAGACGGAGTGACGCTTAATATCATGTCGATTATGAAATTCCGATTTAAAGACAAATTGGAGTTTACCAAGCGTAAATTCACAGAGGATATGACGCCGCTTGATTTGGCGGAAGTGGAAATTGATAATTTCAAATCAAATACAAATATTGCTCAATTTGAAATTGTGCAGAATAAGCCTGAAATTCTCGCGCAACAGCAGTCTTATTTTTTGGAATACACTTATGAAACACTGGCTGGCTTAAAAATACATGGGAAGCTGTATGGATTTGTTTTTGACGGCCATATTTACCGTGTTCGCTTTGAAGCGGCGGATCAGTTTTATTATCAAAAGAACCTTAATGATTTTGATCAAATGGTCAAATCTATACATATGGATATCAACAAGGATAAAACATGACAGACATTGCGCTGATTTTTCCTGGGCAAGGTGCCCAGAAGGTTGGGATGGGGCGGGAGTTTTATGAAAATTCTGCGCAGGCTCGAGCGGTTTTTGATCAGGCGGAAGGTATCGTCGGAGCGGGTTTTAAAAAAGTGATCTTTGAAGGGCCTCAGGACGTATTGACCTCGACGGCTTATTGTCAGCCTGCTATTTTGACGATGTCTGTGGCCGCGCTCAAGGCTTTTGAAGCGCATGAAAATTTTAAAAAATTTAACATCCGTTTTACTGCTGGTTTGAGTTTGGGCGAGTATTCCGCCTTGGCTGCTGCTGGTTTGTTAAGTTTTGAAGACACGTTGAAATTGGTGGGTCAAAGGGCCTCGTTTATGGAAGAGGCTGCGAAACAGGCCAAGGGTGCGATGGCCGCGGTCATAGGATTTGACGCGCAAAAACTTAAAGACATCTGTGACCGGGCAGGGGCAGAGGTAGCGAATTTTAATTCGCTGGAACAAATCGTCATTACCGGAGAAGCGGATAAAGTTGCCCAAGCGGTTGAGGACATTAAGGCTGCTTCCGGCAAAGTGATTCCGCTTGAGGTGAGCGGCGCTTTTCATTCTTCGCTTATGAAGCCTGCGGCTGAACAATTTGCCGCGGCTGTGGCTTGGGCTCAAATTCAACCGCGGCCGATTCAAGTCATTAGTAACGTCAATGCTCGCCCGCATGAACAGGTGGGCGACATCCGCCGGAATTTGGTTTTACAGATCACATCCTCGGTGCAGTGGGTGGCTTCTGTGGAATATATGGTGAGCCAGGGAGTTACAAATTTCATTGAAATCGGCCCCGGCAAAGTTTTGCGCGGATTGCTTCGAAAAATCAATCCCAATGCCAAAGTGTGTAACATTGAAAAGCCGGAAGATATTCTTGCGCTGGCATTTTAATTAATCGTTCTGAAAGCTGTGCGCTGAGTGATTTTTAGACCGTAATAGTTTCCCCAGAAATACAAAAAATCCTCCTTGCCCTCGTCGATTCCTAGCCTATAATATAAATCAATATTTATAATATGTTGTGAGTAATGCGTTTGGCATTGCCTACAGAAAATTTAACACCTAAAACACAAAAAAATTATGACCCAGCTGACTCATGATGATTTGATGCGTATTTTACCGCAAACGTATCCTTTTCTCATGATTGACAGAATTATTGAATTTAAAAAAGGGGAAAGCCTCGTTGCGGTTAAAAATATCACCGGCAACGAATGGATTTTTCAGAACCAGTCGTTTCAACTGCACCATTTACCAGAGCCTTTCATCATCGAAGCCGCCGCCCAGGCGGCTTTGGTTTTGTATGCGTTAAGCGACAACACAAGGGGCAGCGGCATTAAATTTCTCGGCAAGGTCAAGAGCGAATTCTACGATCTCCCTAAAATTTCTGAACAGATCACCATCTCTGTTCAATTGGAAAAGCTAATGAAAAATTTAGGAATCTTCAGCTCCAATATTAAATCAGGTGTTAATTCTATTGCTGACTTTAATCTTATTTGTGGGGTCATGAACAGTGTCTAATGGGCGCAGAGTAGTAGTTACAGGTTTAGGTGTCGTATCTTCCCTCGGCATAGGCTGGCAGGAGTGGTGGAAAAACATCATGGCCGGAAAGTCGGGGATCAGCAAAATTAAGGCGTTTGATTCCAGTGAGTATGAAACGCATCTAGCCGGCGAAGTTAAACATTTTAAACCAACCGATTTTATCAAAGATAAACGAATCCTCCAAATGGGGCGCGCTTCACAATTAGCAGTGGCAGCGTGTAAATTGGCACTAGTCGATGCCAATTTTAAAATCCGCAAATCACGCAACACAAAAGCCGGCATATTTATTGGAACAACCATGGGGGAACCCCAGGTCATGGAGGAAATGGATGCGAAAGCTATTCCTCACGGTAAATATCAGGTTGATACGGCCTCAGCCATGACCTATTCTCCAGCCACGATTTCAACTAACGCGGCCAAATTATTAAAATTTAACGGGCCTAATCTGATGTTTTCAAATGCCTGCGCGGCTGGCAATTATGCGTTGGGTTTGGCGTATGATTACATTCGCAGCGGCCGCGTTGATTTTATGCTGGCTGGAGGCGCGGATGCGTTTTCCCGCATAGCTTATACGGGATTTGCCCGTTTATACGCGATCGCTCCTGAAAAGTGTCAGCCCTTTGATAAAAATCGCCAAGGCATGATCCCTGGGGAAGGCGCCGGTATGCTGTTTTTGGAAAGCCTCGAAAGCGCGTTAAAACGCAAAGCGCCAATCTATGCCGAGGTTAAAGGTTACGGGCTTTCGTGTGATGCCAATCATATGACCCATCCTGACGCGCATGGAGTTCAAAAAGCTATTCGTAAATCACTCATCGCCTCTGATTTGAAACCCGAAATGATCGATTATATTAGTGCGCATGGAACAGGCACTCGAGAAAATGATCGGGCCGAATGTTTAGCTTTTCGTAAAGTTTTTGGCAATCATTTGGATACTATTCCCGTGAGTTCAATTAAATCTATGTTAGGACATAGTATGGGGGCGGCATCTGCGTTTGAATCGATAGCCTGTTGTTTGGCTGTCCAAAAAAATGAAGTGCCGCCAACAATTAATTTTAATCAAAAAGATCCTGAGTGTGATGTTGATTGTGTAGCTCATAAAGGACGAAATAATCTTAACAACGCGGTTTTAAATAATTCCCAGGCGTTTGGGGGGAATAATGGTTCGATAATCTTTCAAGGATGGAACTATGCGTCGTAACAAAGTGGCATTTATTATGCACCCGTTAAATGTTTTGGAATTTAGACAAAAAGAGTTTTTTTATTCTCCATTTGAGAGACAAGTAAGTTGGTTGCTTAAGAAATTTTCTCCAAATTTTGTAAAGCATGTTTTTTCTAATCTGCCTCCACACACATTTATGGAAATTTCTGGATTTGAGTCTCTCGACAAGAAGATAGTTGATATTATTGGTGTGATGTGCCCGATGTTTCCTGAGGAAGTGGTGTTTAATAAAGATAGGGCTTTCGAGAAAGTAAAAAAAAGCGTTCAATATGCAATTAAGAAGAATGCAGATGTGATTGTTTTAGCTGGATTTACATCGATAATTGGAAATCAGGGTGAGGATGTTAAAAAGTACTTTAGCAAGAAACATAAGTTTGTAATAACTAGCGGAAACACGTTAACTTCTGCCTTATGTTTAAACGGAATAGAAAAAATTGTAAATTTTCTTAATTACGATTTTAAAATACTGACGGCTTCGGTGATTGGTGCCACGGGTGATATAGGTGGTGCATGTGCAAAAATACTTGCTAAAAAATGTAAAAAAATAGTTTTATCATCAAGAAGTTTAAATTCACAAAATGACTTGTTTGTTGATATCAAAGAAAATATAAATTCAAATGTTTATATTCAAAATGATATCAGATTGACAGCTGCAAATTCCGATATAGTTGTCCTCGCAACAAGCTCTGTTTTTCCGCTGTTAGAAATAAAGGATTTGAAAAAAGGATCAATAGTTTGTGATGTTTCATTGCCACATAATGTTTCAATGGGGGATAGTGTTCAAGAATTCAACGCCTTCGTCTTTGATGGTGGTAAAGCAAGGGTTCCAAAATTATCAAACCTATATCCTGAGAAATGGAAAAAATTTACCAATAATTTTAATTGTTTGCCTGGATGTTTGGCGGAAGGTTTAATTTTAGCTTTAGAAAACATCCTTGATGATGATTTTTCATTAGGTAGAGGAAATATTACTGTGGAGAAAATGGATTTTATTTATAGCCTCGCGATTAAGCATGGGTTTGATGTTGCAAACTTTGCTTTTCATGAAAAGATCTATTTAAACGAAGAGCTTTCGTTTTATAAAGAAAAAAAATCAGAAAAGTTGGGCTAATTAAATGAATTTTGTTTTAGCGTTTAATGTTCTTGCTGGGATTTTAATCGTTCTTTTTGGAATCCTTACTTTTATCCGCAATCGTAAATCAGTAGTAAATTATTCGTTTTTAAAATTAACTGTAAGTATTTCGTGGTGGATTTTATCTTTTTCTATAGCGCATTATTTGTCTCTTCAACAAAGTATTTCAATGTTTAAACTTGGTTACGTTGGTATAGTATTTATCCCCTATTTTTTTCTCGCCTTTGTATGTGATTTTACGGCATCTCAAAGAATATTGACTTCAAAAATGATTAATTTTTTAATTTTTCTTCCTTGTGTGTTTATATACCAATTATTCGTTCATGATTCTCTGGTTTTTAATTTAAATAATTTTTCTTGGGGATCTTATCCTAAGGCACAAATTCCAGGACATATTTATTTCTTAGTGTATTTCTTTTTGTTGTTCACTATTGGTTTTGTAAATCTAACAATGAGTTACATAAAGTATTTAAAAAGCAATGATTTGATTCAACTTTCAAAAGTCAAATATGTTTATTTGGGGTCGATTATTGCATCATTTGCCTCAATTGATTTTGTGCCAAATTATGGAATCGATTTATTTCCTTTTGGTTTTGTTTTTATGTTGATATTTCCAATGTTTTTTGCATATGCAATCGTTAGATATCGTTTAATGGATGTTAGGTTGGTTTTTACTAGAACTGGTATTTTTGTAGCTGTTTATTCAGTCGTATTAGGGGTTCCGTTTGCTATTGCCTTTGGGTTTAAAGGACATTTAAATTATTTTTGGGGGGAAAATTGGTGGCTTATTCCCATGGGTATTCTTACAGTTCTTGCCACCGGTGGACCTTTTTTCTATCTTTACATCCAAAAACGAGCTGAAGAGCAATTATTAAAAGAACAGCGTCGATATCAGGCTACTTTAAGCCAGGCTTCGGCGGGTATGGGGAGGATTAAAGATCTTAAACGTTTACTGGAGTTGATTGTTTATATTGTAACCCGCGCGGTTCGTTTGGATCATAGTTCGGTATTTATTTACGATGCCAATAAAGATAAATATCTTTTAGGCGCTTTTAAGCGAAATATCACCATTCAATCTCCCACCGAAGTTGCCTCTGATTCGCCTTTGATTGAATACTTGATCAAAATTAAAGGGCCTGTTGTTTATGAAGAAATCAAACAGCGTGTTCAGGACTACAATGATGTTCAATTGTCTCACGTCGAAAATGTTTTAAA